>NZ_BAAHBM010000021.1:0-44389 GCF_054776675.1 Angustibacter aerolatus | reverse complement strand
CCGCCGGAACGGCCCGCGCCACCGGGACCGCCGGAACGGCCCGCGCCACCGGGACCGCCGGAACGGCCCGCGCCACCCGCACCGCCGGACCGACCGCCGGGACCGCCGGATCGACCACCGCCGGCGCCACCGCTGCGGCCGCCACCGGACCGGTCACCGCCGCCGGAGCCGCCGGCCGGCCGGCCGCCCCCGCCGTCTCGTCGCTGTCCCGGGCTCATGCCACACCGTCTCTCTCCAGGTCGTCCAGGGCGTCGACCTCGGGCAGGTACGGCGCGAGCGCAGGCAGCTCGTCGACCGACCGCAGGCCCATCCGCTCGAGGAACGTGCTGGTGGTGCCGTAGAGCACGGCACCGGTCTCGGGGTCGGACCCGGTCTCGGCGACCAGGCCCCGCGTGACGAGGGTGCGCATGACGCCGTCGACGTTGACGCCGCGGACGGCGCTGACGCGGGCGCGGCTCACCGGCTGCCGGTAGGCGACGACGGCGAGCGTCTCGAGCGCGGCCTGGGTGAGCCGGGCCTGCTGGCCGCCCACCACGAAGCGCTCGACGACGGGCGCGTAGTCGCTGCGGCTGAACACGCGCCAGCCGCCCGCGACGAGCCGCAGCTCGAACCCGCGGCCGGCGTCGTCGTACTCGGCGGCGAGCGAGCGCACGAGCTCGGCCACCTGGCCGGGCGGCAGGTCGAGCGCCTGCGCGAGGGCGGTCTCGTCGACGGGCTCGTCGACGACCATCAGCACCGCCTCGATCGCACCGCGCGCACCGGAGGGGGTCGCCTCGAGGTCGATCGCGGGCGGCTCGGCCGCGGCGTCGACGACGGGATCCTCGTCGACGACGACGTCGGCGGCGTCGGTCTCGACGCTGCCGACCGCCCCCTGCTGCTCCTCGGTCACGAGGAGCGATCTTACGGGCTGGCCGGTCAGCGCACGGACAGCCTGTGGACGGGCGAGGTGTCCGGGCGGTTGGCGGTCGAGCCGGCGAACACGACCTTCACGCTCACCGAGGTGGTCGGGTGCAGCGTGGCGCGGTAGGTGCCGCGCACCGCCGAGGTGCGCACGCTCTTCGCCAGCACCCACTTCGAGCCCTTGGCGGTGCGCTTCGTGTAGACGCGCAGCGACTTGCCGGTCAGCGGCAGCTTCGAGGCGGTGCGGCGCAGCGAACCGCGCACGGTCACGGCGTGGCCGCGGGCGACGCGGGTGGCCGACGTCGTCGCGGTCACCTCGGCGGCGTACCGGTCGGAGATCGTGTGCGCCCGCTCGGTCGACCACGAGGCGGCCACGGCCCGGCTGCCGGAGAAGCGCACCTTGTACTCCCAGGCGCTCGACGGACGGCGCACGAACGCGAACGCACCGCCGGCGGACGTCGTGGTGGTGGCGACCTGGCGCCAGGCGGCGCTCGAGCCCTTCGCCCGCACCAGCAGCTTGACGGCCCGCCCGGCCGCCGCGCTCGACGGCCCGGTCGTGGTCAGCCGGCCGCGCAGGGTCCAGGTCGAGCCGCGGAAGGCGCGGGCGCCCGTCGTCGTGGTGGAGATGGTCGTCGAGGGGTGCGCGAAGGCCCGCAGGCCGGCCGCGTCACCGTTGAAGGCGTCGAGGTCGACGTCGGTGCGGATGCCCGCGACCGATCCGGTGGCGCTGTACTGCCACAGCGTCCAGGTGGGCCAGCCGCCGGGCACGCTGGGTGTGCGCGGCCCCCAGTGCGCGATCCACAGCGGGTAGGCGTGGAAGGCCGTGCTGTCGGCCATCGCGCCGCGCCAGAACGAGGGCGTGGTGTAGACGACGGGCGTGCGGTTGGTGAGCCGCTGCACGGTCGTGAGCCAGGTGCGCACCCAGGCCTGCAGCTGCGCGGGGGTCAGGCCGCCGCTCACCTCGAGGTCGAGCACCGGGGGCAGGTCGCCGGGCTCCTGCAGCCGCCCGGTCGCCGCGACGAGGAAGCGCGCCGAGGCGGCGGCCGAGCCGGCCGTCGTCGAGGGGCGCACGTACATGTAGGCGCCCCGGTAGAGCCCGGCGGCCCGGGCCGCGACGGCGGCGGCGCGGTAGCAGGGGTCGACGCTGTTCGTGCCGTCGGCCAGCGTCACCGCGGCGCGGTGCACGAGGAACCGGTGGGTGTCGCGGACGCGTCGCCAGTCCGGCACGATCGAGCCGCACGCGCCGGTCGTGCTCCCGGGCGACTGCCACCGCGAGGCGTCGACGCCGAGCGGGCCGGTGGGGTGCGAGGCGCTGCGCGCGGACGCGGCGGCGACGTCGGCGGTGGCGGCCGTCGCGGCCTGCGGTGCGGCGGCGCACACCGCGGCGCCCACGGCCACGGCGGCCAGCGCCCCGGTGATCCCCCGGCGGCTGCGGGACGGACGGGGACGACGCACTGCGGTGAACGGACGCATGGCCGTGACGTCGGCACCGGCTCTCGACCCCTTGAGCCGCCGCCCGCCCGCGACGCGGTCCTCAGGCCGGGTCGGGCGGCTCGTCCGCGGGCCCGTCGTCCTCGTCGAACTCGGCACCCACCTCGACGTCGCCGGTGTCGGTGCCGGTCCAGCGCACGGTGAGCTCGCCGAGCGGCGTGACCTGGTCGAACGCGACCGCGCCGTCGCGGAACAGCTCGAGCAGGGCGAGGAACCGAGCGATCACCACGAGGGTGCCGTCGGCGTCGGCGGTGAGCGAGCGGAACGTGCTGGTGCGCGAGCGACGCAGCCGCTGGACGACGATCGCGGCCTGCTCGCGCACGCTGACCGCCGGCGCGTGCAGGTGCTCGAGCCCGACCGTGGGCGCGACGCGCGGGGTGAGGGCGCGGGCGGCGATCGCGGCGAGCTGCTCGGGCGTGATGCTCATGACCAGCTCGGGCAGCAGCGTGGCGAGCTGCGGCTCGAGCGACACCGCGCGTGGGTGCCAGCGCCCGGCGACCACCATCCGCTCGGTGAACACGGACGCGACCTGCTTGAACGCGCGGTACTGCAGCAGCCGGGCGAAGAGCAGGTCGCGGGCCTCGAGGAGCGCGAGGTCCTCCTCGTCCTCGACGCTGGCGGCGGGCAGCAGCCGGGCCGCCTTGAGGTCGAGCAGCGTGGCGGCCACCACGAGGAACTCGCTGGCCTGGCCGAGGTCCCACTCGCGACCGCGGGCGCGGATGTGCGCGACGAACTCGTCGGTCACCGAGGCCAGCGCCACCTCGGTGATGTCGAGCTTGTGCTTGGAGATGAGCCCGAGCAGCAGGTCGAACGGCCCGCTGAACACGTCGAGGTGCACCTCGAACGGCGCCGAGCGACCACGCCCCGTGAGCGGGACGGCGGGCGCGGCGTCCGGCTCGAGGGGGTCCTCGTCGGGCACGCGGCTCAGGCCGCGTCGCCGCGCGCGACGAGCTCGCGGGCCAGCTGCCGGTAGGCCTCGGCGCCGGCGTGGGTCGAGGCGTAGACGGTGATCGGCTCGGCGGCGACCGTGGCGTCCGGGAACTTCACGGTGCGCCCGATGACGGTGTGGAAGACCAGGTCGCCGAAGGCGTCGACGACGCGGGCGACCACCTCGCGGCTGTGCAGGGTGCGGCCGTCGTACATGGTGGCGAGGATGCCGTCGATCTCGAGGCGCGGGTTGAGCCGGTCCTGCACCTTCTCGATGGTCTCGACGAGCAGGGCCACGCCGCGCAGCGCGAAGAACTCGCACTCCAGCGGGATGATCACGCCGTGCGCGGCGGTCAGCGCGTTCACCGCGAGCAGGCCCAGTGAGGGCTGGCAGTCGATGAGCACGACGTCGTAGTCGTCGCTGACCGTGCGCAGGGCGCGGGCCAGCACCATCTCGCGGGCGACCTCTCCCACCAGCTGCACCTCGGCGGCCGACAGGTCGATGTTGGCCGGCAGCACGTCGAGCCCGGCCACGGCGGTGCGCTGCACGACCGCGCGGGCGTCGACGGAGCGGTCCATCAGCACGTTGTAGACGGTGGTCTCGAGCTCGTGCGGGTTGATGCCCAGGCCCACGGAGAGCGCGCCCTGCGGGTCGAAGTCGACGAGCAGCACGCGGCGTCCGGCCTCGGCGAGCGCGGCACCGAGGTTGATGGTCGTGGTGGTCTTGCCCACCCCGCCCTTCTGGTTGCACATCGCGATGATCCGGGCCGGGCCGTGACTCGCCAGGGGCGGCGGCTGCGGGAAGTCGGGCATCGGCCGGCCGGTGGGCCCGAGCTGGCCGGCGCCGGCGCTCTCGGTGCCGGGCAGGTGGTCCTGCGCCCGCGTGCCGACCTGGCTGACCTGCGGGTCGGTCGGGGGCTGCGCGGTCACGGCGGGGTCCACTCTCCAGAGGCGACGAGGTGTGCTGACGGGTGCCGACGGCGTGCAGATCGGTGCGGCGACCCTAGCCGCGGCGCTCGGGCACCATCAAGGCGCCCCGCCGCGGGCGGTCAGCGCGCCCGCGGGTGCGACGCGGCGTACACCTCGCGCAGCCGCTCGACGGTGACCAGCGTGTAGACCTGCGTGGTGGTCACCGAGGCGTGCCCGAGCAGCTCCTGCACGACGCGGACGTCGGCGCCGCCGTCGAGCAGGTGGGTGGCGAAGGAGTGGCGCAGCGTGTGCGGGCTGACGTCCGCGGTGAGTCCGGCCCGCTCGGCGGCGACGCGCAGCACGGCCCACGCGCTCTGCCGCGACAGCCGGCCGCCGCGGGCGTTCAGGAACACCGCCGGGGTGCCCCCGCCGTGCTCGGCCAGGGCGGGGCGGGCCCGCACCAGGTAGGCCCGCAGCGCGTCGCGGGCGTACGACCCGAGCGGCACCAGCCGCTGCTTGCGCCCCTTGCCGAGCAGCCGCACGCCCTGGTGCTGCGCCCCGCCGTCCGGCCCGGCGTCGAGGTCGAGCACGTCGAGGTCGTCGAGGTCGAGCCCGATCGCCTCGCTGATCCGGGCGCCGGTGCCGTACAGCACCTCCAGCAGCGCCCGGTCGCGCAGGGCGGTCGGGGTGTCGCCGAGCGACGCGGCCTGCAGCAGCCGCTCGACGTCGTCGGTGCCGATGGCCTTGGGCAGCCGCTTGGCCGCGGTCGGCGGGCGGACGGCGGCGGCCGGGTCGGTGCTGGTCACGCCCTCCAGCGCCCAGAACCGGTGCAGGCCGCGGACGGCGACGAGCGTGCGGGCCGCGGACGACGCCGTCAGCGGCGGGTGGGCGTCGTCGCCCTCGGACAGGTGGGCGAGGAACGCGGTGACGTCGTCCTCGACCACCTGGCCCGGCTCGTCGCGGCCGCGCGCACCGAGGAAGCCGAGGTAGCGGCGCAGGTCGCGCCGGTACGACAGCAGGGTGTTGCGGGCCGCGCCGCGCTCGACCTCGAGGTGCCCCAGCCAGCCGTCGGCGGCCCGGCGCAGCGCCGGGGGCTCGACCTGCGGGGGCACCTCGGCGGCCCGGGCGGTCAGCCGAGCACCTCCGCGAGGGGCGTGCTGTCGAGGCCGTGGGCCTCGGCGACCGGGCCGTAGGTGACGGCGCCGGCGTGCGTGTTGAGGCCGAGGGCCAGGGCGTGGTCGGCGCGCAGCGCGTCGCGCCAGCCGCGGTTCGCCAGCTCGACGGCGTACGGCAGCGTCACGTTGGTCAGCGCGTAGGTCGAGGTGTGCGGCACCGCGCCGGGCATGTTGGCGACGCAGTAGAAGACGGAGTCGTGCACCTTGTACGTCGGGTCGGCGTGCGTGGTGGGCCGCGAGTCCTCGAAGCAGCCGCCCTGGTCGATCGAGATGTCGACGAGCACGCTGCCCGGCTTCATCCGCGAGACCTGCTCGTTCGACACCAGCTTCGGGGCGCGGGCGCCGGGTACCAGCACGGCGCCGATCACCATGTCGGCGTCCATGATCGCCCGCTCGACCTCGTAGGCGTTCGAGGCGACGGTCTGGCAGTGGCCCTGGTAGATCGCGTCCACCTGCCGCAGCCGGGCGACGTTGCGGTCGAGCAGCAGCACCTCGGCCTGCATGCCGAGCGCGATCGCGGCGGCGTTCATGCCGGACACGCCGGCGCCGATGACGACGACCTTGGCCGCGTACACGCCGGGCACGCCGCCCATGAGGATGCCGCGCCCGCCCTCGGCGCGCATGAGCGTGGCCGCGCCGACCTGCGGCGCGAGCCGCCCGGCGACCTCGCTCATCGGCGCGAGCAGCGGCAGGCTGCGGTCGGGCAGCTCGACGGTCTCGTAGGCGATGGCGGTGACCTTCCGCTTCGCCAGCTCCTCGGTGAGCGGCTTGTCGGCGGCCAGGTGCAGGTAGGTGAAGAGGGTCTGCCCCTCGCGCATGCGGTGGTACTCGCTCGCGACGGGCTCCTTGACCTTCAGGACCAGGTCGCCGGTGGCCCACACGTCGTCGGCCTCGGTGAGGATCTGCGCGCCGGCCGAGACGTAGTCGGCGTCGGTGATCGAGGACCCCGCGCCGGCGTCGTGCTCGACGAAGACCTCGTGCTCGTTGCGCACCAGCTCGTGCACGCCCGCCGGGGTGATGGCCACCCGGTACTCGTGGTTCTTGACCTCGCGGGGGATGCCGACCTTCACGTTCGTGCTCCGTTGCTCGACGAGACTGCTGGGTGCCCGCGAGTGTAACCACGACGGCGGTATCCGTGGACGTGACGGCGCGCACATCCCGGATCCGTCGTACGACCCCCTCTCGGACGTCGTGTTCCGCCGCACGCGGGCCGGACGACGGCGGATCCGATCACCGCAGAACGGTCCGATGCTTGACAGTCCATCGCTAAACCGGTTTATATCGAGGTCCGACGACGACGACGGGAGGTGGACGCGGTGGCACGAGCAGCCGACGAGCCGGCCACGCGCACCGCGGGGCACGCCCCCGCCCGTCGCCCGACGATCGCCGACGTCGCCCGCGCGGCCGGCGTCTCCAAGGGCGCCGTCTCGTTCGCGCTGAACGGCCGACCCGGTGTCGCCCCCGGCACCCGCGACCGCATCCTGGCCACCGCGGGCGAGCTCGGCTGGTCGCCCAGCCACCGCGCGCGCGCCCTGTCGAGCTCGCGCTCGCTCGCCGTCGGGCTGGTGCTCGCCCGTTCTCCCGAGACCCTCGGCAGCGACCCGTTCTTCCCGGCGTTCATCGCCGGCGTCGAGACCGTGCTCTCGCCGGCCGGCCAGGCCCTGGTGCTGCAGGTCGTGCCCGACCCGGCCGCCGAGCTGGCCGGCTACCGCACGCTGGCCGCCGAGGGCCGGGTCGACGGCGTGCTGCTGACCGACGTCCGGGTCGGCGACGAGCGGCCCGCGCTGCTGCGCGAGATCGGCCTGCCCGCCGTGGTCGTCGCGCCGTCCGCGCTGCCGGGGTGGGACGGCGTGCCCGCCGTCCCCGCCGACGACCGACCGGGCGTCGCGGAGGCGGTCGAGCACCTGATCGCGCTGGGCCACACCCGGATCGCGCACGTCGGCGGCCGCGACGACCTGGTGCACGCCCGGTCGCGGCGCGAGGCCTGGCAGTCGTCGCTCGCGGCCCACCACCTGCCGGCCGGACCCTGCGCGGAGGCCGACTTCTCGGCGGCGTCCGGCGCGGCGGCCACGGCTCGGCTGCTCGAGCTGCCCGACCCGCCGACCGCCGTCCTCTACGCCAACGACCTGATGGCCGTCGCGGGCCTGTCCGTGGCCCACGGCCGCGGCGTGCGGGTGCCGCACGACCTGTCCGTCGTCGGGTTCGACGACACCGAGCTCGCGGCGCACCTCACCCCCGCGCTGACCACCGTCCGGGCGGACGCCGCGGCCTGGGGGCGGGCAGCCGCCGAGCGGCTGCTCGAGCTGGTGGCCCACCCCGACGACGTCGCCGACGCCCCGCCCCTGCCGCCGCCCCGCCTCGTGGTGCGCGGCTCCACCGCCCCGCCCGCCGGCTAGCCCGGCGGCGCCGTCCGACCGCACCGCAGCACGACCCCGTCAGACCAGACAACGACGTCACGGAGGAACCCCATGAAGCGCGTGGTCCCGATCGCCCTTGCCCTCACCGTGGCCGCGTCAGCGGCCGCCTGCGGAGGTGGCGGCGGCGGTGACGCGTCCGCCGCCAAGGCCGCGAAGGGCCCGATCAAGATCTGGCTCTCGAACAACGCCGACGAGCTGAAGTGGGGCAAGGCGATGGTCGCCTCCTGGAACAGCGCGCACCCGGACGAGCAGGTGACCGCCCAGGAGATCCCCGCCGGCAAGACGTCGGAGGAGGTCATCGGCGCCGCCATCACCGCCGGCACGGCGCCCTGCCTGGTCTACAACACCTCTCCCGCGGCGGTTCCCGGCTTCCAGAAGCAGGGCGGCCTGGTCGCGATCGACGACCTGCCCGGCGGCAAGGAGTACATCGAGAGCCGCACGGGTGCCACGGCCGACCAGTACAAGAGCCCGGACGGCAAGTTCTACCAGCTGCCCTGGAAGTCCAACCCGGTGATGATCTTCTACAACAAGAAGCTGCTGAAGAAGGCCGGCGTCGACACCGCGAACCCGCCGCTGGCGACGTACGACGACTTCCTCGCCACCAGCCGCAAGATCGTCAGCAGCGGCGCCGCGAAGGCCGCGATCTGGCCGGCGCCGTCGTCGGAGTTCTTCCAGTCGTGGTTCGACTTCTACCCGCTGTACGCCGCCGAGAGCGGCGGCGCGCAGCTGGTCCAGGACGGCAAGGCGACCTTCGACGACCCGGCCGGCAAGGCCGTCGCGGGCTTCTGGCGCACCATGTACAGCGAGAAGCTCGCGCAGAACGAGGCCTACAACGGCGACTCGTTCGCCGACGGCAAGGCCGCCATGTCGATCGTCGGGCCCTGGGCCGTCGCCGTCTACGGCAAGAAGGTCGACTGGGGCGTGGCGCCGGTGCCGACGTCGACCGGCAAGCCGGCGTCCGACGTCCACACGTTCAGCGACGCCAAGAACGTGGCGATCTACTCCGCCTGCAAGAACCAGGGCACCGCGTTCGACCTGCTGAAGTTCTCGACCAGCGAGGAGCAGGACGGCAAGCTGCTCGAGGCCACGGGTCAGATGCCGCTGCGCAAGGACGTCGCCACGACGTACAAGGCGTACTTCGACGCGCACCCGGCCTACCAGACCTTCGCCGACCAGGCCTCGCGCACCGTCGAGGTGCCCAACGTGCCGAACTCGGTGCAGGTCTGGCAGACGTTCCGCGACGCCTACTCGTCGTCGGTCATCTTCGGCAAGCAGCCGGTCGACGCGGCGCTCAGCGGAGCGGCGACGAAGGTGACGTCGCTCGCCGGCCAGTCGTGAGCGCCACCACCGCCGGGGCCGTCGACCGCCCGCCGCTGCTGCGGCGGGTGGTCGGCCGGCAGCCGCTGGGCATCGCCTTCACGCTGCCCTACGCGCTGTTCCTGGCCGCCGTCTTCGCCTACCCGCTCGGGTACGCGGTGTGGATGAGCTTCCACGACTTCTTCTTCACCGCACCGGGCGCCGTGGTGCCCCACCCCTTCGTGGGGTTCGACAACTACGTCACGGCGCTCACCGACCCGGCCGTGCTGCGCTCGTTCCGCAACGTCGGCGTGTTCCTCGTCATCAACGTCCCGCTGACCGTGGTGCTGTCGCTGGTGCTGGCGAACGCGCTGAACGCGGTGACCCGGCTGCGCACGTTCCTGCGCATCGCGTACTACGTGCCGTACGTGACGGCGAGCGTGGCGGTCGTCGGCGTGTGGCTGTTCCTGTTCAACGGCGACGGCCTGGTCAACTCGGTGCTCGGGCCGCTGGCCCCCGACCCGTCGTGGCTGGTGAACAGCGCGTGGGCGATGCCGGTGATCGCGGTGTTCGTCACCTGGAAGCAGCTGGGGTTCTTCATCCTGCTGTACCTGGCGGCGCTGCAGAACGTGCCCAAGGAGCTGCACGAGGCGGCGTCGGTCGACGGCGCCGGCCGGTTCCGCAGGTTCCTGTCGGTGACCGTGCCGGGTGTGCGTCCGGCGACGTTCCTCGTGGTGCTGCTGGCCACCATCACCGGCGGCAACCTGTTCACCGAGCCCTACCTGCTGACGGGCGGCGGCGGGCCGGACGGCGCGTCGTCCTCGCCGGTGCTGGTGATGTACCAGCGGGGTGTGCAGCAGGGGAACCCCGACGTCGCCGCCGCCATCGGCGTCGTGCTCGTGCTCATCGTGCTGCTGCTCGGACTCGTGCAGCGGCGCGTCTTCGGACGGGAGGACTGACGTGACGACCGTCGCCGAGGCGCGCACGCTCGACACCGCGCCCACCACCGCGAACCAGCTGAGGCAGCGACGCCCGTGGGGGCAGTACGTGCTGCTGCTGCTCGGGGCCTTCGTGTTCCTCTTCCCCTTCTACTACATGCTGATCGGCTCCATCCAGCCGGAGCCCGACACCTCCCCCGCCGGCGCGCTGCCGCTGCACGGGGTGACGCTGAACAACTACACGGACATCAACAGTCGGATCAACCTGGGCCGGTCGCTGCTGAACTCCGGCATCTTCACCGGCGGCGTCATCCTGCTGACCGTGGTGTTCGGCGTGCTGGCCGGCTACGCGCTGGCCCGCCTGCACTTCCGCGGCAAGGGCGTCGTCTTCGCGGCGATGCTGCTGATCCAGGTGGTCCCGTTCCAGCTGCTGCTCATCCCGCTGTACGTGATGATCGTGCGCGACTACGGGCTGGGCGACAGCTACCTGGGCATGATCGCGCCGTACGCCATCAACTCGACGGCGGTGTTCGTCTTCCGGCAGTTCTTCCTGCAGCTGCCGGACGACCTGTTCGCCGCCGCCCGCATCGACGGCGCCGGCGAGCTGCGGGTGCTGTGGTCGATCGCGCTGCCGCTCGTGCGGCCGGCGCTGCTGACCGCCGTGCTGCTCACGTTCATCGGCCCGTGGAACGAGTTCCTCTGGCCGTTCCTGGTGACCAAGGACGCCGACCTGCAACCGCTCGCGGTGTCGCTGGCCAACTACATCAGCAACGTCGCCTCGCGGGCCGCCAACCCGTTCGGCGCGATCCTCGCCGGCGCCTGCGTGCTGGCCGCCCCGGCGGTCGCGCTGTTCGCCGTCTTCCAGCGCCACTTCACCTCCACCGAGCTCGGATCGGGAGTCAAGGGATGACCACAGCCACCACCACCGTGCCCTACACGCTGACGCGCGTCGGCACCGTCATGGAGCCCGACCCGTCGAACCCGCACGAGGTCGCCGGGGTGCTGAACCCGGCGTCCGGCCGCACGCCCGACGGCCGCCTGCACCTGCTGCCCCGGCTGGTCGCCGAGGGCAACGTCTCGCGGGTCGGCCTCGCGGAGGTCGAGCTGACCGACGGGGTGCCCACCGGCGTCCGGCGGCGCGGCGAGGTGCTCGCGCCGGACGAGGGCTGGGAGCGCGGCGCGGCCAACGCCGGCGTCGAGGACCCGCGCACCACCTGGGTGCCGTCGCTCGGAGCGGCCGGCACGCACGTCATGACGTACGTCGCGTACGGGCCGCTCGGCCCGAAGCCCGCGCTCGCCGTCTCGACCGACCTCGAGCACTGGACCCGGCTCGGGCCGGTGCAGATGGCGTACCAGCCCGACCTCGACACCGACCTGAACCTGTTCCCCAACAAGGACGTCGTGTGGTTCCCCGAGGTCGTGCCCGACCCCGACGGCGTGCCGTCGTACGCCGTGCTGCACCGCCCGATGTGGGACCTGGGCTGGATCCGCCCCGGCGAGACCACGCACCTGCCGGCCGGCGTCGACGACGAGCGGCCGGGCATCTGGATCTCGTACGTCGAGGCCGCCGCCGCGCAGGCCGACCTCAGCGCGCTGACCCGGCCGCGCAAGCACCGGGTGCTGGCCATGCCCGAGTTCGACTTCGAGGCGCTGAAGATCGGCGCCGGCCCGCCACCCGTCCGCGTCGCCGAGGGCTGGCTGCTGCTGCACCACGGCGTGGTGGGGTACGTGCCGCCGGGCTTCGACCCGACGACGCAGCAGGTGTCGTACGCGGCGGGGGCCATGCTGCTCGACCCCGAGGACCCGTCCCGGGTGCTGGCGCGCACCAGCGAGCCGCTGATGTCGCCGGAGACGGACGACGAGCGCACGGGGGTGGTGTCGAACGTGGTGTTCCCGACGGCGATCGAGGAGGTGGACGGCGTGACGTACGTCTTCTACGGCATGGCGGACGCGAAGATCGGCGTCGCCCGGCTGGAGCGGCTGCGATGAGGCGGCTGCTCACGGCGCTGGCCGCCGTCGCGGTCGCCGCCGGCACGGTGACCGGCGTCGGCGCGGCCTCGGCGCAGGCCGCTCCCCCGCGGCTGACGAACCTGGCGCACCTGAACCTGCTGGGTGCCACGGTGCGCCCGCCCGCCCAGGCCGGGCACACGACGTACCGCATCGCCGAGGAGCCGGCGATGGGCGTCCTCTGGACCTACGCCGAGCCGGCCGGGAGCGGCTGGAAGCGCCTCGGCGGCGGGGCGTACGACCCCGCCACGAACACCTACGGGCAGGGCGCCTTCAACGCGGACGACGTGGCGCGAGCCGCCGTCGTGTACCTGCGCGACTGGCAGCAGACCCGCTCGCTCACCAGCCGCAGCCGGGCCTTCCAGCTGCTGCGCGGCCTGGCGTTCCTGCAGACGGCGTCCGGGCCGCACGCCGGCGAGGTCGTGCTGTGGATGCAGCCCGACGGCACGCTCAACCCGAGCGCCGACCCGGTCGAGCTGCCCGACCCGTCCGACAGCGGCGACTCGTACTGGCTCGCCCGCACGATCTGGGCGCTCGGCGAGGGCTACGCGGCGTTCCGGCAGAGCGACCCCACGTTCGCCGCCTTCCTGCGCCAGCGCACCGAGCTCGCGGTGACCGCCCTGGACCGCGACGTCCTGACGGACTACGGCCGCTACCAGGTCGTCGACGGCAAGCAGGTGCCGCGCTGGTTGATCGCCGACGGCGGCGACGCCAGCGCCGAGGCGCTGCTCGGGTTGTCGGCGTACGTGCGGGCCGGCGGCTCGGCGCGGGCGCGCACCGCGATGGACCGCCTCGCCGAGGGGGTCGCCGCGCTGCAGGGCGGTGACGCGACGCACTGGCCGTTCGGCGCGGTGCTGCCGTGGGGCCTCAGCCGCGCCGACTGGCACGCGTGGGGCGCGCAGATGCCGGCCGGGCTGTCCGCCGCCGCGGGGGCGACCCGCGTGGGCGACGTCCGCGGCTCGGCGACCGTGCCGGCCGTGTCCGACACCGCGGGCTTCACGCCGTGGCTGCTGACCACGGAGGGGCCCGACAACGGGCTGCTGCCCACGCCGGTCGAGCGGGCGCAGATCGCGTACGGCGCCGACGCGCGGGTGCAGTCGCTGCTGGCCGCCGCGCGGCTCACCGGCCGCACCGGGCTGCGCGACGAGGCGGGCCTGGCCGCCGGGTGGTTCTTCGGGGCCAACCGGTCGGGCGCCCGGACGTACGACCCGGCCACCGGCGTCACGTTCGACGGCGTCGAGGCCGACGGGCGGGTGAACCGCAACAGCGGCGCCGAGTCGACCATCCACGGGCTGCTCACGATGCTCGCGCTCGACGCCGACCCGCGGGCCCGTGCGCTGGCCCGCACCGGCACGACGTACCAGCGCACCGGCTCCTCGGTCGTGCAGGCCGAGGACGGCGCGACGTCCGGTGGGGCAGCGGCCGTCACGCCGGCGTCGCTCTGGACCGGTGAGTCGTCGTTCGGCGGCACCGGCTACGTCGACGTGCCGGACGGCGGGTCGGTGAGCTTCGCCGTCCCGGCCGCCGACCGCGGACAGCGCCTGGTGCTGCCCGTCGTCGAGCTGCGCGACGGCTCGAGCGCGGTCACCACGTTCCGCGCCGGCGGCCGGGTGCTCGGCACCGTGCGCTCCGGTGCGGTCGGCCCCGACGGTGCGTCCGCCGGGCCCGGCGCGCTGCTGCCGATGACGCTGTCGAAGCGGCTGCCCGCCGGGGCGACCACGGTCACGGCGACCACCCGGTCGAGCGGCGGCGACGTCGCCCGCCTCGACGCGCTCTGGGTGCAGCCCTCGGTGTCGGCGCTCGTGCAGTCCGGCGACGGCGACGCCGCCGCGCTGGTCCGCAACGGCCTCGCCCGCCGCACCACCCAGCAGGTGACGCTGCCCGGCAGCGGGGCGGTGCACGCCACCCTGCAGGACGACCGCGGCCGCACCCGGCAGCGCGTGGTGCTGCACGCCGGTCGCGGTGGCGCCGTCACGGTGCCCGTGCTGCCCGGCGGCTTCACGATCGCCCGCCGCTGAGACCGCCGCGGGTGGTCTCGCGGGCCACGTGAAGTCGGCTGCGGCACCGTTCGAGGGGTCTGCACCCCCCTCGGACGGTGCCGCAGCCACGTGCGGCACCTGGACGAACTCCCCTTCCCCGCCCTCGCTCGCCCGATCGTGTCGTCGGCCTGCGGCGCACACGTCGGCCGGCCGGGGGAAGGCCAGGCTGAAGGGCCGGCCGCGGTCTCCGGAGAGCCGACGTCAAGGCGAGCTCTCGCGAGCCAGTCGGCCGGAGGAGGCCGCGGTCGGCCCGGACGCGACAGACCCCGGCACCCGGTCCGACGTGCGAGACGGTCAGGCGCTGGGCACGATCCGGGCATGCGCCTCTACGCCCAGCTGCCTGCCCGCGCGGTCCGGCAGGTCGCGGCCGACGTCCTGGCCGTGGTGGTGCTCCTGCTCGCGGTGCGCGCCGCCCACGCGCTGCGCGACGCGGTGCTGCAGCTCGCCGAGCCCGGACGCCGGCTGCAGACCACCGGCGACGCGGTGGGCCGCAGCCTGCGCCAGGCCGCCTCGCAGGTCGGCAACCTGCCGCTCGTCGGCGACGACGTCCGCGGGCCGCTCGACCAGGCCGGGGTGCAGGCGGGCACCCTGTCGCGGGCCGGCACCGACCTGGTCACCGCCGTGCAGCACCTCGCGACGCTGCTGCAGGTCGTGGTGATCGGCGGCGCGATCCTGCTGCTGCTGCTCACCTGGCTGCCGGTGCGGGTGCGGTTCGTGCGCTCGACCCGCACGGCGCAGCGCTTCGTCGACGCCGAGCCCGACCTCGACCTGTTCGCGCTGCGGGCGATGGCGCACCAGCCGATGCACCGGCTCGCCCGGATCAGCGACGACCCCGCCGGCGCCTGGCGCCGAGGCGACCGCACGGTCATCCACCAGCTGGCGACGCTCGAGCTGAAGGCCGTCGGCCTGCGCCCCCCGCGCCTGCCCTGACCCTCCCGCCGAGTTGCCACGAGCGGGTCACCGCAGCGCGCCCCCGTGACCCACTGGTGGCAACTCGGCGTGGGGAGCTGCTCAGCCCTCGACGGGGCGGCCGCCCTGCCAGCCGTGCCAGGCCTCGATCTCGACGAGGGCGCTGGTGCGCGGGCGGTCCCGCACCGGGTAGGCGTTGCCGGTGTAGTGCGTCGACAGCCGGTCGATGTCGGCGAGCTCGGGGTCGGCGCGCCACTCGACGACTCGGCCGCGCACGCTCACGTGGTTGCCCCAGTTCTCGGGCTCGAGGGCGGTCAGGGCGACGCGCGGGTCGTCGCGCATCCACGCCAGCCGGGCGCGGCCGTCGTCCATGTTGACCAGCACTCGACCGTCGTCCTCGAGCAGGTACCAGGTGGCGACGGTCATCGGGTCACCGCCGGGGCGCAGCACGGCGACGACGGCGGGACACGGACGGCGCAGCAGGTCGGCGGCGCCCTCGGGCAGCGGTGGCTTCGGCACCCTGCGAGCATGCCGCACGTGGAGCTCGGTGACGCGATCAGGGCACGCCGCATGCTGCGGACCTACGACCCCGACCGGCCGGTACCCGACGACGTGGTGGGGCGGCTGCTCGACCACGCCACCCGCGCGCCGAGCGCCGGCTTCACCCAGGGCTGGGACCTGCTGGTGCTGCGCACGGACGCCGACCGCGACCTGTTCTGGCGGACGACGGCGGGCGACGGCGAGATGGGGCCGTGGCTGCGCGGGCTGTCGAGCGCGCCGCTGCTGGTGGTCTGCTGGAGCGACCCCGAGCGCTACCTCGACCGCTACGCCGAGCCAGACAAGGGCTGGACCGACCGCTCCCCCGACAACTGGCCGGTGCCCTACTGGGACGTCGACACCGGGATGGCCGCGCTGCTGATGCTGCTCACGGCCGTGGACGCCGGGCTCGGCGGCTGCTTCTTCGGGGTGCCCGGCGCACGGCACGACGCGGTGCGGGCGGCGTTCGGGGTGCCCGCGAACCGGCGTCCGGTGGGCGTGGTGAGCGTCGGGTACCCGCCGGCCGACCGCCCCGACCGCCGCTCCCCCAGCCTGCGTCGCGGCCGGCGTCCGCTCGCCGAGGTCGTGCACGACGGACGCTTCGACACGCCCTGGGGCGGCTGACCGGGCCGACCCCCGCGGTGGGCGATGATGGCGCGCATGGCCCGTCGCACGTCGAGCACGCCCCCGCCGCCCGAGGAGTACACCGAGCGGATCGTCGACGTCGACGTCCAGACGGAGATGCACGGCTCGTTCCTCGAGTACGCGTACTCCGTCATCTACTCGCGCGCGCTCCCCGACGCCCGCGACGGCCTGAAGCCCGTGCAGCGCCGGATCCTGTTCTCGATGTCGGAGATGGGCCTGCGACCCGACCGCGGCCACGTGAAGAGCTCGCGGGTCGTCGGCGAGGTCATGGGCAAGTACCACCCGCACGGCGACACGGCGATCTACGACGCCCTGGTGCGCATGGCCCAGCCGTTCTCGCTGCGGCTGCCGCTCGTCGACGGGCACGGCAACTTCGGCTCGCCGGACGACGGCCCCGCGGCCATGCGGTACACCGAGGCCCGGATGGCGGCGTCCGCGCTGCTGATGACCGGCTCGCTCGACGAGGAGACCGTCGAGTTCGTCCCCAACTACGACGACCAGCTGCAGCAGCCCGACGTGCTGCCGGCCGCCTTCCCGAACCTGCTGGTGAACGGCGCCAGCGGCATCGCCGTCGGCATGGCCACGAACATGGCGCCGCACAACCTGGTCGAGGTGATCGCCGCCGCGCGGCACCTGATCGCGCACCCGCAGGCCACGCTCGACGACCTGATGCGCTTCGTGCCCGGCCCCGACCTGCCGACCGGCGGGCGCATCGTCGGGCTCGACGGCGTGCGCGAGGCGTACGAGACCGGCCGCGGCACCTTCCGCACCCGGGCGACCGCCCGCATCGAGGACGTCACGGCCCGCCGCAAGGGCATCGTGGTCACCGAGCTGCCGTACACGGTCGGCCCGGAGAAGGTCATCGAGAAGATCAAGACGCTCGTGCAGTCGAAGAAGCTGCAGGGCATCTCGGACGTCGTCGACCTCACCGACCGCGAGCACGGCCTGCGGCTGGTCGTCGAGGTCAAGAACGGCTTCAACCCCGACGCCGTGCTCGAGCAGCTCTACCGGCTGACCCCGATGGAGGACTCGTTCGGCATCAACAACGTCGCACTGGTCGACGGCCAGCCGCGCACGCTCGGCCTGCGCGAGCTGCTACAGGTCTACGTGGACTTCCGCATCGACGTCGTGCGCCGGCGCAGCCAGCACCGGCTGCAGGGCCACCTCGACCGGCTGCACCTCGTCGAGGGCCTGCTCGTCGCGATCCTCGACATCGACGAGGTCATCCAGATCATCCGCACCAGCGACGACGCCGGTGCGGCGCGCGAGCGGCTGGAGCAGGTGTTCGACCTGTCGACCCCGCAGGCCGAGTACATCCTCGAGCTGCGGCTGCGGCGGCTCACCCGGTTTAGCCGGATCGAGCTGGAGAAGGAGCGCGACGAGCTGGCCCGGCTCATCGAGGAGCTGCAGCGGATCCTGGGCGACGAGGCCGTGCTGCGGGCCGTGGTGTCGGACGAGCTGTCGGACGTCGCGAAGTCCCACGGCACGCCGCGGCGCACGGTGCTGCTCGCCTCCGCCGGCACGCCGGCGACCGCCACCCCGCTCGAGGTGCGCGACGACCCGTGCTGGGTGCTGCTGTCGTCGACCGGCCTGCTGGCTCGCACCGGCGACGCCGAGCCGCTGCCCGCCGAGGGCGAGCGGCACGCGCACGACGCGGTGGTGTCGTCGGTGGTCGCGACCGCCCGCGGCGAGGTGGGCCTGGTGACCTCGCGCGGCCGGGTGCTGCGCCAGTCGGTGCTCGAGCTGCCCGAGCTGCCGCCGACGTCCGGCCCGCCCGGCCTGTCCGGCGGCGCGCCGCTCGGGGTGGTCGTCGACCTGCCGGCGGGCGAGCGGGTGCTCGCGCTGACCTCGCTGCGCGGGCCGGGCCAGGGCGGGGCGGGCCTCGCGCTCGGCACCGCCCAGGGCGTGGTGAAGCGCGTGGTGCCCGACGTGCCGAAGGGCGAGGCGTGGGAGGTCGTCGGCCTGCGCGACGACGACGAGGTCGTCGGCGCCGTCGAGCTGGTCACCGGCGACGAGGAGCTGGTGTTCGTGACCGCCCAGGCGCAGCTGCTGCACTTCGCGGCGTCCGGCGTCCGGCCGCAGGGCCGACCGGCCGGTGGCATGGCCGGCGTGCGGCTCGGCGCCGGCGACCGGGCGATCTGGTTCGGCGCCGTCGACCCCGCCGCCGGCGACCCGGTGGTCGTCACGGTGGCCGGCGCGTCGTCCGCGCTGCCGGGCACCGAGGCCGGCAGCGTCAAGGTGACGCCGTTCAGCGAGTACCCGGCCAAGGGCCGCGGCACCGGCGGCGTGCGCTGCCACCGGTTCGTGCGCGGCGAGGACGTGCTGCTGCTCGGCTGGGCCGGCCCCACCCCGGCGCGGGCCAGCAGCGGCAGCGGCAGCCCGGTCGACCTGCCCGAGGTCGACGGCCGCCGCGACGGCTCGGGCACCCCCGTCGCCGCGCCGATCTCCGCCGTGGCCGGCCCGGCGGGCCAGCGCTAGCAGCGGCCGGTCGGCCGGTCGACGTCCCCGGCGGCGACCGTGCCCGAGGTCAGGCGTCGATGCGGTCGCGGTCGAGGGCGTCGGCGCCCTCGACGATGAAGTCCTTGCGCGGCCCGACCTCGGAGCCCATGAGCAGCTCGAACACGCGCTCGGCCGCCTCGGCGTCGGGCACGGTGACCCGGCGCAGGGTGCGGTGCCGCGGGTCCATCGTGGTCTCGGCCAGCTGGTCGGCGTCCATCTCGCCGAGGCCCTTGTAGCGCTGGATCGGCTCCTTGATGCGCTTGTTGCGCTTGGCCAGGTCCTTCAGGGTGCTGCGCAGCTCGGCGTCGGAGTAGGTGTAGACGTAGTCGTTCTTGCCGCGCTGGTTGACCACCTCGAGCCGGTGCAGCGGCGGCACGGCGGCGAACACCCGGCCGGCGTCGACCAGGGGGCGCATGTAGCGGAAGAACAGCGTGAGCAGCAGCGTGCGGATGTGCGCGCCGTCGACGTCGGCGTCGGTCATCAGCACCACCCGGCCGTACCGCGCGGCCTCCAGGTCGAACGACCGCCCCGAGCCGGCACCGATCACCTGGATGATCGACGCGCACTCGGCGTTCTTCAGCATGTCGGCGATCGACGCCTTCTGGACGTTCAGGATCTTGCCGCGGATGGGCAGCAGCGCCTGGTGGTCCGACGAGCGCGCCAGCTTGGCGGTGCCCAGGGCGCTGTCGCCCTCGACGATGAACAGCTCGCTGCGCTCGACGTCCTGCGAGCGGCAGTCGGCGAGCTTGGCCGGCAGCGACGAGGTCTCGAGCGCGTTCTTGCGCCGCTGCGTCTCCTTGTGGACGCGGGCGCTGATCCGCGACTTCATCTCGGCGACGACCTTGTCGAGCAGCATCGCCGCCTGCTGCTTGTCGCCCTTGCGCGGGGAGGTGAGCGCCGCCGTCAGCTGCTGCTCGACGACGCGTGCCACGATGCCCCGCACCGCGTTGGTGCCGAGCACCTCCTTGGTCTGCCCCTCGAACTGCGGCTCGGCCAGCCGCACCGTGGCGACGGCGGTCAGGCCCGCCATCACGTCGTCCTTCTCCAGCTTGTCGTTGCCCGCCTTGAGCCGTCGGGCGTTCGCCTCGACCTGCTTGCGGAACGTCTTCAGCAGGGCCGCCTCGAACCCGGCGACGTGCGTGCCGCCCTTGGGCGTGGCGATGATGTTCACGAACGAGCGCAGCTGCGTGTCGTAGCCGGTGCCCCAGCGCAGCGCGACGTCGACCGTGCACTCGCGCTCGACCTCCGTCGGCGACATGTGCCCCTGCGCGTCGAGCACCGGGACGGTCTCGCGGAAGTGCCCGGTGCCCTGCAGCCGCCAGACGTCCGTCACGGCCGGGTCGGTGGCGAGGAACTCCACGTACTCGCCGATGCCGCCGTCGTGGACGAACACCTCCTCGTGCGGGCCGTGCTCGCCCGGGGTGCCGGCGACACCGCGCTCGTCGCGCACGACGAGCCGCAGCCCCGGCACCAGGTACGACGTCTGCCGGGCGCGGGTGACCAGCTCGTCGTAGGCGAACGCCGCCTCGCGCAGGAACACCTGACGGTCGGCCCAGTAGCGGATCCGGGTGCCGGTGACCCCGCGCTTCGTCCGCCCGGTGACCAGCAGCTCGGAGCCGTCGACGAACGGCCGGAAGGGCGCGTCGGGCGACGGGCCGGCGACGGGGTCGTCGAACACGCCCGGCTCACCGCGGCGGAAGCTCATCGAGTGCACCCTGCCGCCGCGCTCGACGTGCACGTCGAGGCGGGACGACAGCGCGTTGACGACGCTCGCCCCGACGCCGTGCAGCCCACCGGACGCCGCGTACGACCCGCCGCCGAACTTGCCGCCGGCGTGCAGCTTGGTGAAGACGACCTCGACGCCGCTGAGCCCCGTCTTGGGCTCGACGTCGACCGGGATGCCGCGGCCGTCGTCGTGGACCTCGACCGAGCCGTCGGCGTGCAGCGTGACCTCGATGCGGCCGGCCTGCTCGGCCAGGGCCTCGTCGACCGAGTTGTCGATGATCTCCCACAGGCAGTGCATGAGGCCGCGACCGTCGGTGGACCCGATGTACATGCCGGGCCGCTTGCGCACGGCCTCGAGGCCCTCGAGCACCGACAGGTGCCGAGCGGTGTAGTCGCCCTCTGCTGCCGGTCGGCGGGGGCGGGTCGAGGGCGTCGCGGTCACGTGCGTGCGTCTCCTGGCCTGGACGAGGGGGGTGGTGCACCGGCCCGTCCAGGCTAACCGGCGCCACCGATGACGCCGGGACCCGCGCCGATCCGGTTGCGACGGGTCGGCCCGCTCGGCTCAGGTGCACGGGCCCGCGAACCGATGCAGGTGCGAGACGACACGCGGGCCGGATCGCCGGCCGGTGCGTCAGCACGCATGATGGCCGTGCATGATGAACGCACTGCTCATGGCACCAGGTACGGATTTCGCTCACAGCCGATCGGCGGGCACGTCCCTTCGGGGAACGCCGCGAGGTGCTTGACTGTTGGACAGGTCGAACACGGTGAAGCGGCCCCCCGGACTGACCGGGGACGCCGCAGACGAAGAGAAGGAAGGTGTCATGAACGCCACCCTCGCCCCCAGCCACCTGACCGCTGCCGACCGCTGCGACCGCTGCGGGGCCCAGGCGTACGTCCGCGTCACGCTCGCCAGCGGCGGTGAGCTGCTGTTCTGCGCGCACCACGGACGCGAGCACGCGGCCGCGCTGTCCGGTGCCTCGGCGCAGATCCACGACGAGAGCGAGAAGCTGCAGCCCACGCCGGCGAACGCCGCCGAGGGCGACCGCTGAGCTCGCAGCACGACCCCCGAACGGGCCCCGGCGACCTGCCGGGGCCCGTTCGCGTCTGCACGGGGTCGGTGTGACGGGCGCGGTCGACGTCCTCGTCGGCGTCGTGATCCTGATCGGCCTGGTCGGCGTCGTGGTCCCCGTGCTGCCCGGGCTCGTGCTCGTGCTCGCGGCACTGCTGATCTGGGCGATCGAGCAGGGGGACGCCGTCGGCTGGGTCGTCCTCGGCGTCGGTGCCGCGCTCTTCGCCGTGGGCCAGGTGGTCAAGTACGTGCTCCCCGGGCGGCGACTGAAGGACGCCGGGGTGCCCTGGTGGACGACGCTGGCCGGCGTCGCGCTCGGCGTCGTGGGGTTCTTCGTCGTGCCGGTCGTGGGGCTGCTGCTGGGGTTCGTCCTCGGCGTCTACCTGGCCGAGCTGGCCCGGCTCGGCTCCCACGCCGCCGCCTGGCCGTCGACCCGCCAGGCGCTGAAGGCGGTGGGCTGGAGCATCGTCATCGAGCTGGCCACCGGGCTGCTGATGGCGACCACCTGGGCCGTCGGGCTCATCGTCCGCTGACCGGCGTCCAGGGCGCCGCGGCCAGGTGCTCGTCCAGCGTGCCCCCCGGCGCGCAGCCGCCGTCGCGGTAGGCGTCGGGCATCCGCGGGTACGTGGTCGTCCAGTGGCTGCGAGCCAGTGCGACGGCCTGCTCCGCCGTGGCGCCGAGCAGCCGCGCGGTGACCGCGTCGCGCTGCACGGCGCCGCACTCGGCCGCGTTCTCGGTGGTCACCCCCGCCACGTGCCGCGTCTCGTGGGTGAGCACGTGCACCGCGACCACCTGGTCCCGCGTCGGCCGGCTGCGGTCGCCGCCGAGGTAGGCCGCCAGCTCCCGGCACGGGTCGCGCTCGACGAACGTGCGGCGCTCCGGCACGCCGTCCGGTCCGGAGCGGACGGACCCCAGGTCGCTGCCGAGGTCGGCCAGCTGGCGCCCCAGCGACTGGCACCGCACCTCGGACGGCGCTCCCACCAGCGCCGACGCGACGGCCGACAGGCGCGTCTCGAGGCGGTGGTGCTGCAGCACGGGCACCGTGCCCCCGACCGCCAGCGCCAGGCTCAGCCCCACGGAGACCGCGAGGAAGGGACGTCGCCGGCCGAGTCCGTCGACCGGCCGCCTGGTCCACCGCACGACGACGGCGCCGGCGAGCCCCACGAGCGCGAGGACGGCACAGGACAGCACGCCCTCGCTGTCGGCGGAGCTGGCGTGACGGTCGAGCGCCGCCACGCCGTCGTCACCCGGACGCGCCGACGGCCCGGTCCCCGTCGGGGGGCCGGGCCGTCGCGGTCGCTGCTCGACTCAGTCGAGGTAGTCGCGCAGCACCTGCGAGCGCGACGGGTGGCGCAGCTTGCTCATCGTCTTGGACTCGATCTGCCGGATCCGCTCGCGGGTGACCCCGTAGACCTTGCCGATCTCGTCGAGCGTCTTGGCCTGGCCGTCGGTGAGGCCGAAGCGCATCGACACCACGCCCGCCTCACGCTCGGACAGCGTGTCGAGCACCGAGTGCAGCTGCTCCTGCAGCAGCGTGAAGCTGACCGCCTCGGCCGGCACGACCGCCTCGGAGTCCTCGATGAGGTCGCCGAACTCGCTGTCGCCGTCCTCACCCAGGGGGGTGTGCAGCGAGATGGGCTCGCGGCCGTACTTCTGCACCTCGACGACCTTCTCCGGGGTCATGTCGAGCTCCTTGGCGAGCTCCTCCGGAGTGGGCTCGCGGCCGAGGTCCTGCAGCATCTGCCGCTGCACCCGGGCGAGCTTGTTGATGACCTCGACCATGTGGACGGGGATGCGGATGGTGCGGGCCTGGTCGGCCATGGCCCGCGTGATGGCCTGCCGGATCCACCAGGTGGCGTAGGTGGAGAACTTGTAGCCCTTGGTGTAGTCGAACTTCTCGACCGCGCGGATGAGGCCGAGGTTGCCCTCCTGGATCAGGTCGAGGAAGAGCATGCCGCGACCGGTGTAGCGCTTGGCCAGCGAGACGACGAGCCGCAGGTTGGCCTCGAGGAGGTGGTTCTTGGCCTTCTTGCCGTCCTGGGCGATCCACCACAGCTCGCGCTTGAGCTTGCTGTCCATCTTCAACCCGGAGTTGAGCTTCTCCTCCGCGAACAGGCCGGCCTCGATGCGCTTGGCGAGCTCGACCTCCTGTTCGGCGTTGAGCAGCGCGACCTTGCCGATCTGCTTCAGGTAGTCCTTGACGGGGTCGGCCGTCGCGCCGGCGGTGGCGACCTGCTGCGCGGGCGCGTCGTCGTCGTCGTCGGTGATGACGAAGCCGGTCTCCTCGACCGCCTCGCCCTCGGGAGCGGCGGCGGCACCCTCGGGGGCCTCCGCGCCCTCGGCGACCTCCTCGGGGCCGTCGGCCTCGGCAGGCTCGGAGGCCGGTGCGGCGGCCGTCTTCTTCGCAGCGGTCTTGCGCGCGGGGCGGGCGGCCTTCTTGGCCGGTGCGGCCTCGACGCCGTCCTCGGCCGGGGCGTCCACGGCGTCGACGGCGACGGCTGCGACGACCGTCTTGGCAGCCGGCTTGGCGGCGGTCTTCGTCGCCGTCTTCTTGGCCGCGGACGCCGTGGTGCTCGCGCGGCGGGTGGCGGTGGCGGCGACCGCGCGGGCCGGGGTCTCCTCCTCGACGCGGACGGCGATGCGCTCCTCGTCGAGGGCGCGGAGCACGGCCTTCATGCGGTGCAGGGGCAGCTGGGCCTGCTCGAGCGCGTCACGGACGGCAGCGGCCGGGACCGAGCCGTTCGTGGCGCCCTGGCGCAGCAGCTGCTGGAGGGCGGGGTGGCTGAACTCGGCGGGCAACGAGGTGCGCGCGGCGGGCTGGACGGGGCGGACCGACGACACGGACTCCCTTTCGTCGTTGGTACGGGACGGGCACCGGCGCTGGCGTGCGGGCACAGCAGGGCTCGATGTGGACAACGCACGAGAGCGCCTTGGCATGCCCGCGCACCGTGAGAGATCCCCCGGCGCGAGCCGGACACACAATTGTAGCGCGCCGGGGCCTGGCGCTCCGCCCCGACACCGCCGCGGACGGCTGCGCCGCCCTCGGTCAGGCGTCGGCCTTGACCGCCAGCACGGGGCACGGCGCGTCGAGCAGGATGCGCTGGGCGTTCGACCCGAGGATCAGCTTGCCGACGGGCGTCCGGCGCCGCAGGCCGATCACGATGAAGTCGGCCCGGGTCTCCTCCGCCACCGCGATGAGGTCCTCGGCGGGCTCCAGCCCGCGCACCAGCTGGCGCACCTCGTGGTCGACGCCGGCGCTGCGCAGCTCGGCCTGGACCTCCTCGAGCTCGGCCTCGTACCGCTCGGCCTCCTCGCGCGACAGGTCCTTGCCGCCGCGGTTGGAGTTGATGACGACCAGCCTGGTCGAGCGCAGCTGCGCCTCCTCGGCGGCACGGCGCAGCGCGGCGCGTCCCTCGTTGGTCGGGACGAACCCCACGACGATCGACATCTGTGCTCCCTCGACGCGGGCGGCGGACAGCGGGCGGCCGGCCCGTCGGCCGCCGAGCCGACCGTACCGGACCAGCGGCCGCCGGGCCCGCTCCCGGCACGTCCGCCCTCCGCGGACCGTCGGGGCGCCCGCCCACCCGTCGTCAGGTCGCCGCGGCCGGTGCCGCCTGGCGAGACGGACCGGTGCACCGGGGCCGCGACCGCGGCACGGGTCCGTAGGCTGACGCCGCGCGGCGCCACGACCGCGCGACCGGGGGCACGACCGCCGCCGGCAGGCGCACGAGAGGCGGTCCGATGTCCCCGAGCCCGGGACCGACGCTGGGTGTCGAGGAGGAGCTGCACGTCGCCGACGCCGGCACCGGCCGGCTGGTCAGCCGCGGGCCCGAGGTGCTGGCCGCGCTGGCCGACGTCGCCCTCGACCCCGCCGACGGCAGCGCGGTGGCCGAGCTGACGCTCTCGCAGCTCGAGACCGTGACCTCCGTGGCGCGCGACGTCGAGGACGTCGTCGCCCGGGCCGCGCGGCTGCGGACCGCGGCCGCGCGCGCCGCGGAAGGGCTCGGGCTGCAGCTGCTCGCCAGCGGGACGCCGCCGCTCGGGTCCGCCGAGGAGCAGCAGGTGGCGCCCGACGAGCGGTACCTGCCGCTGCGGGCGCGGGCCGCCGGGCTCGTGGACCAGCAGCTGATCGCGGGGCTGCACGTGCACGTGGCGGTGGCCGCGCCGGGCACGCGCGTCGAGGACGTGGACGACGAGGCCCGCGTCGCCGTCGTCGAGCGCATCCGCCCCTGGCTGCCGGTGCTGCTGGCGGCGACCGCGAACTCGCCGTACTGGCTGGGCACCGACACCGGCTTCGCGTCGTACCGCCAGGTGCACTGGCAGCGCTGGCCGGTGGCCGGTCCCCCGCCGCCGACCGGTTCGGCCGCCGCCTGGCACGAGGCGGTGGCCTCGCTCGTCGACGCCGGCGTGGTCGACGACGCGAGCTTCGTCTACTGGGACCTGCGCCTGGCCACCCGCTACCCCACCGTCGAGGTGCGGGTCGCCGACGCGCTCCCCTCGCTCGACGACCTCGCGACGTTCGTCGCGCTCGTCCGCGGCCTCGCGGCGTCCGTCGCGGTCGACGCAGCCGCGGCGGGCGGTACCCGTGCCGTGCCCGGGCAGGGGACGCCGCTGCACGCGCTGCGTGCGGCCGGGTGGCGGGCGGCCCGCCACGGCCTCGAGGACCGCCTGGTCGACCCGCGCACCGGCCGGCTCGCCGGGCCGATCGACCTGCTGCACGGCCTGCTCGAGGGGGCGCGACCTGGCCTGGAGGCCTGCGGTGACCTCGAGACCGCGCAGGCCGGCGTCGCACGCTGGCTGCGGGACGGCAACGGGGCGATGCGGCAGCGCGCCGCCTTCGCCCGAGCCGGCTGGCCGGGCGTCGTGGACGTCGTGCGGGTGCGCCCGGACGCCGCACCGGACGGCCTGGCACCGGCCCGATCGACTGCGTCCGCAGGCACGTCGGACGGGGCTGCGCAGCGCGCCGTGGACGGGCACCGCATCACCGAGGCGGGCGCACCCGAGGCCCCTCGCGTCCCGCCGACCGACGCACCGGGGTCGTCGGACGCCGCGCGCGAGGACCGGGCCGCAGGCCGCGCGGGCGACGGCAACGGGTGGGTCGACTGCGCCTGCGGTCACCGGCACTGGGGGCTGCACGGCGCGGCCGGCCTGCTCGTGGCGCGACCGGCCGACGGCGAGCCGGAGGTGCTCCTGCAGCTGCGCGCCGTCTGGACGCACCAGGGCGGCACCTGGGGGCTGCCCGGCGGCGCGCGCGACAGCATCGAGACGACCGGTCAGGCCGCACGGCGCGAGGCGTCGGAGGAGGTCGGCCTCGACCCACGGGGCCTGACCGACCTCGGCTCGGTCGTCGTCGACCACGGCTCCTGGTCGTACACGACCGTGCTGGTCGCGGCCCCCGCCGGGACGTCGGCGACGCCCACCAGCCCGGAGACCGACGCGGCGGTGTGGACCCCGCTGTCGGAGGTCGCCGCACGCCCCCTGCACCCGGGGCTGGCCGAGACCTGGCCCGGGCTGCGCGCCCGGCTCGAGGCCGCCGACCTCCGGGCACCGGCCGGCGGGGTCGACTCCGACCGCTCGCGCTGACAGCCCGCGGCCGGTCTCGGGTGACCTGACCTCTCGGGTCGCCTACGCCTGGTGCCGCACGGCCTGCCGGCCGAGCACCTCGCGGGCGAGGGCACCCACCTGGTGCGTCTCGATGAGGAACCCGTCGTGCCCGTAGTCGGAGTGCACGGTGCGCACGGCGGGCGCACCCGGGAGGGCGGCGGAGAGCCGCTGCGACAACCGCGGCGGGTACAACCGGTCGCTGTCGACGGCCGCCACCACCACGTCGGCGCGCACCCTCGCGAGGGCGGCGTCCAGCCCGCCGCGGCCACGGCCCACGTCGTGCGAGCTCATGGCCTCCGTGAGCACCAGGTACGAACCCGGGTCGAACCGGCGGGCCAGCTTGCCGGCGTGGTGGTCGAGGTAGCTCTCGACCGCGTAGCGGCCACCGCCGCCGAGCGGCTGCTCGTCGCCCTGGGCCCGGCGGCCGAATCGGGCGTCGAGCTCGTCGGCGCTGCGGTAGGTGGCGTGCGCGATGCGACGGGCGATGCCCAGCCCGGTGACGGGACCGGGGCCGTCCTGGTCGTGGTAGTCGCCGCCCTGCCAGGCGGGGTCGGCGCGGATGGCCGCCACCTGCGGCGCGCACCAGGCGATCTGGTCGGCGCTCGCCGCCGCCGTCGACGCCAGCACGAGGGCGCTGGCGACGCGGTCGGGATGGGTGACGGCCCACTCGACCACCCGCATGCCGCCCATCGAGCCGCCGACGACGCTCGCCCACGTGCCGATGCCCAGGGCGTCGGCCAGGCGCACCTCCGCCTCGACCTGGTCGCGCACCGTCAGGAACGGGAAGCGCGAGCCCCAGGCCCGGCCGTCGGGCGCGACGGACGACGGACCCGTGGTGCCCTGGCAGCCACCGAGCACGTTCGGCGCCACCACGAACCAGCGGTCGGTGTCGAGCGCGCGGCCCGGGCCGACGAGCCCGTCCCACCACCCGGGCGTCGGGTGGCCGTCCCCGGCCGGTCCGGCCACGTGGCTGTCACCGGTGAGCGCGTGCAGCACCAGCACGGCGTTGTCGACCGCCGCGTTCAGCGTGCCCCACGTCTCGTAGGCGACCGTGACGTCGGGCAGCGCGCCCCTGGCCTCGAGGGTGATCGTGCCGACCTCGGCGAACCGGCGGTGCCCCACGGGGTCGCCGGGTCGCCAGTGGCCGGTCACGGTCATCAGGAGCCCTTGGCGGCCCGGAAGCCGGCCTCGAGGTCGGCGAGGATGTCGTCGAGGTGCTCCAACCCCACGGCCAGCCGCACCAGGCCGGGGGTGACCCCGCTCGCGGCCTGCTCCTCGGGCGAGAGCTGGCTGTGGGTCGTCGACGCCGGGTGGATCACCAGGCTGCGCACGTCGCCGATGTTCGCGACGTGGCTGTGCAGCTCGAGCGCCTCCACGAAGCGCTGCCCGGCCTCGAGACCGCCGACGATCTCGAAGGCCAGCACCGCGCCCGCACCGCGCGGCGCGTACTTGCGCGCGTTCTCGCGCCACGGGCTGCTCTCGAGGCCGGCGTACGCGACCCGCTCGACCTCGTCGCGACCCTCGAGCCAGGTGGCGACGGCCTCGGCGTTGGCGACGTGCCGCTCGATGCGCAGGCTGAGCGTCTCGATCCCCTGCGAGAGCAGGAAGCTGTTGAACGGCGAGATCGACGGTCCGAGGTCGCGCAGCAGCTGCACGCGCGCCTTGAGGATGTACGAGAGGTTCGCCCCCAGCGGGCTGCCGACGCCGAGGTCGCGGCCGTAGACGAGACCGTGGTAGCTCGGGTCGGGCTGGTTGAACCCCGGGAACCGATCCGGCTCGGCGGTGTAGTCGAAGCGACCGCCGTCGACGATCACGCCGCCGATCGCGCTGCCGTGGCCGCCGAGGTACTTGGTCGCCGAGTGCACCACGACGTCGGCGCCCCACTCGAGCGGGCGGATGAGGTACGGCGTGGCCACCGTGTTGTCGACGATCAACGGCACGCCGGCGTCGTGCGCGACACCGGAGACGCCCTCGATGTCGAGCACGTCCTGCTTGGGGTTCGAGATGGTCTCGGCGAAGAAGGCCTTGGTGTTCGGCCGCACCGCGGCACGCCACGACTCGAGGTCGTCGGGGTCGTCGACGAAGGTGACCTGCACGCCCAGCTTGGGGAACGTGTAGTGCAGCAGGTTGTACGTGCCGCCGTAGAGGCTGGGGCTGGCCACCACGTGGTCACCGGCCTCCGCGACGTTCAGCAGCGCCAGCGTCTCGGCCGACTGACCGCTGGCGACCAGCAGGGCCCCCACGCCGCCCTCGAGGTTCGCCACGCGCTGCTCCACGACGTCGGTCGTGGGGTTCATCAGGCGCGTGTAGATGTTGCCGAACTCCTTGAGCCCGAACAGGTTCGCGGCGTGCTCGGCGTCCTTGAAGACGTAGGACGTCGTCTGGTAGATGGGCAGCGACCGGGCGCCGGTGGCGGCGTCCGGCTGCTGACCGGCGTGGATCTGTCGCGTCTCGAAGGACCAACCGTCGGACATCTCTGCTCCTCGGTGCGTGCTGGTGGGTGCGTGCTCGTGCGTGCTGGTGGGTGCCTGCTCACGCCCCGCGGGGCGCGGCAGCGGGACGCGCCGGTCGTCCGGCCCGTCACCGGGTCCTGCGTCAGCGGTCGCGTCGACAGCTCATCGGGGGACTCCCATCTCTGGGGTCCGTCGGCACGACGGACCCGCGCTTGCCGTCCGTCACCGTGACGGAGCAGCCGGGTCATCACCCGGGGCACCCCACCGCGAGTGGAGGGTTGCCGGCCAGCGAGCCGGGGCTTGACGCTGGCGCTCATGACCTGGGCCGAAGGTACCCCAGACCACCGCCGCGGATCCACGCTCTGGACGCCGCCGTCTCACATGGTGGACCTCACGTCGACCGCCGAGGCCCACCGGGGCACCACGCCCGTCCGCAGCGCCTCGTCGACCAGGACCGCCAGCGGGTACCCGGCGTCCACCTCCAGGGCCCGCTCGCAGGCGACCGCCGCCAGCGGGCCGTCACCACGGGTCCAGTGGTGCACGGCCAGCATGGTGGCGACGGGCGCGGCGAGCGCGTCCGGCGCGAGCGTGCAGAGCCGGGTCAGCAGACCTCCGACGGCGGCGACGCCGTCCGGCGTGCCGACGAGGCGACTCGCCGGCGACTCCTCGCCCGCGCGGTCCACCGGCACCATGCGCCCGCCGAGGCGACGCAGGGCCGCTGCGGCCTCGTCCACCGCGTGGTCGGCGTCCGAGTCGTCGACGTCGTCGAGGTCGTCCACGTCTGCGTCGCCCACCGCGGCGCGCCAGCCGCTCCAGCGGTCGAGCAGGACGTCGCGCACGTCGCGGTCCCCCAGCCCGACGAGCAGCCGCCCGACGTCGGCGAGCTCGGGGGGTTCGGAGCGGTTCGCCTGCCCGACGACCATCTCGTCGAACAGCCGCACGGTCGCAGCCTGCCGCGCTGCAGCCCCGCGGCCGCGACGGGCCGCCCAGTCGTGGAGCGCATCGGCCCGGGCACGGTCGGCGGCCACCTGCACGGCTGCGGCGGTCAGCGGCGACCCGGGCCGCAGCGCGGCGAGGGCGGCCGCCCGGTCGGGAGCCGGTGCGCGGCCCTGCAGCACGAAGTGCAGCACGAGCTCGCTGTGCCGGTGGTCCGACAGGTCGTGGCGGCGGGCGGGGCGCAGGCCGTCGGCTGCGGTGTCGGCCAGTGGGTCCGTCCAGGCGGCGCCGTCGTGGACGTAGAACGTCCAGACCGGCACCGGGTGCAGCGCCGCGACGACCGCGTCGCGCTCGGCGCTGCGTGGCGGTCTGGCTCCCACTGCCCGCGGCCGGTCGTCGTGGACGACGACCACCACCGCGGCGGGGCGTGCTGCGACCACTGCCTCCGTCACCGCCGCCGCCCAGGACCGCACCCGCGTCGTCCCCGTGCCGGTCGGCGGCAGGTCGGCGCGGGCCATCAGCCCGAGCGTCGGCGCCCCGCGCGTGAGCGACAGCAGCACCACGCTGCGTCGGGGCTCGTACCCCAGCAGGTGCGGGAGGGCGGCGACCAGCTCGACCGGGTGGCGCACCGTGGCCGCCGGCACCTCGGCCGCCCGGTCGGCCGCTGTCCGACGCGGGTCCGTGGCCCCGGTCGAGGAGCGCGAATCGGTCGGGTCGGTCGGGTCGGTCGGGTCGGTCGGGTGGGCGGGGTCGGTGGTGGGTCGGTCGTCGCGTCGTCCAGGCATGCGGCGAGCGTCGACGCCGGCCGGTCACGACGCCTGCGTCCGACGACCGCTGTGGACCGTCGCCGGCGTCCACAGGCCGCGCCTGTGGACGGGCGACGGCCGTCCACCGTCAGCGCACGACCTGCCCGGGCACGACGTCGGGTCGGCCAGCCTCGGACGCGTGCCGCTCCCCACGTCGACGCCAGCGCCCGAACCGGCGGCGTCCGCTCTCGTCCTCGCCCGCGCGCTCCCACCGCAGGAAGGCGTCGGTCTCGCCCAGCAGGCGGGCAGCCAACCAGCTGAGCACGAACGCGTCGTCCCCGAGCCCCAGCAGGCCCAGCGGCACCTCGGGCACGAGGTCGATCGGCGACAGCACGTAGCCGGCGGCGAGCGCCAGCCCGATCAGCCGCGTGCCGGTCGTGCCGGTGTACTCGCCGCTGTGCACGGCGCGCACCAGCCGGGGCACGGCACGCACGCGATCGGGCAGACCGGGCTCACCGGGGCGCAGCGATCCCCGCAGCAGCCGCCACAGGGTCGACCAGGCCGTGCCGGACGTCTGTCGCGATCGTGCAGCCATCGTCACCCTCCGTCGGTCGGTCGCGCGGTCGGCGGCCTCGTCGTGTCAGACGGCGAACCCGACCGGTCGGTTCCCGCACGTCGTGGCGCGTCGCGGCGCCGTGGTTCAGGACCCGGCCACGAGTCGCAGGGGGAACTCGCGTCGGGCGTGGTCGGTGATCTGCTTCAGGAGGTAGCCGTCCACCCCGGCACCCACGACCCCGCCGACGAACGGCACGCCCCGGCCGAGGCGCGACAGCGCAGAGCGGCCGGCGCGGCCGACCAGGCGGAAGCCGATGCCCTTGTTCAGGGCCATGAGCACGGGCCCCGGCAGCCGCCGGGTCGCGAGCCCGGCCAGCCCGCCCGTCGTCGACATCCCCGCCTTGCGCAGGAGGTCGTTCGCGTCGGCCCCGACCAGCGTGAGGACGACTGCGGTGCGCACGCCCTGGTCTCGCAGGTCGTAGCCGCGCAGGGCGGCCACGGCCGCGACCGCCCGGGTGGCCACCGCGTAGAAGCCGACGACGTTCGCGGGGACGGCGACGGGCATGGTCACGAAGCCGCCGAGGCTGGTGACGAAGCCTCCCGCGGCAGCGGCCTTCAGGTGCGAGCGCACCACCGCGTCGACGGCCCGCTCGACGTCGTGGTGCTCCGCCATCGCCGCGTCGGCGACGGCCTGGGCGGACGGGAACGGGCCGCGTCCGTCGATGCCGACGTCGAGCAGGCGCTCGACGAGCCGGGCCGCCCCGGCGGTGCCCCTGCCGCCGCGAGCGGGTGGGGTGGTCCCCGGCGCGCTGCCGCCGCCCGGCACCGCCACGTCGGCCGGTCGGTCGCCGTTCCCGGGGTCCTGCTGCGTCGCGTCGTCCACGGGCTGATCATGCCCGAGCCGGCCGCGACCCACCCGGGGAAGACCTGCCACCATCCCCGGGTTGGCACCGGCAGACCCAGACGAGGAGCCCCACGTGACCCTGCCGCAGGACACCGACCCGAAGCTCGCCGAGTACGCCCACCCGGAGCGGCTCGTGACGACGCAGTGGCTCGCCGACCACCTCGGCGACGACGGCCTGGTCGTCGTCGAGTCCGACGAGGACGTGCTCCTCTACGACACGGGCCACGTGCCGGGGGCCGTGAAGGTCGACTGGCACGTCGACCTCAACGACCCGGTGACGCGCGACTACGTCGACGGCGAGCGCTTCGCCCAGGTCATGGGCGAGCGCGGCATCGGTCGCGACACGACCGTCGTCGTCTACGGCGACAAGAACAACTGGTGGGCGGCGTACGCCCTGTGGGTGTTCAGCCTGTTCGGGCACGAGGACGTCCGGCTGCTCGACGGTGGTCGCGCGAAGTGGGTCGCCGAGGAGCGCGAGACCACCCGCGAGACGCCGACGCCGACGCCGGTCGAGTACCCCGTGGTCGAGCGCGACGACTCGGCGATCCGTGCCTTCAAGGACGACGTGCTGGCTCACCTGGGCGGCCGGCTGGTCGACGTGCGCTCCCCCGGCGAGTTCAGCGGGGAGCTGCTGCACATGCCGGACTACCCGCAGGAGGGCGCGATGCGCGGTGGGCACGTGCCCGGCGCCAGCAGCGTGCCGTGGGCCCGGGCGGCGGCCGAGGACGGCACCTTCAGGGGCCGCTCGGAGCTGGAGGCCATCTACCAGGGCGAGAAGGGTCTCGGGCCGTCCGACGACGTGATCGCCTACTGCCGCATCGGCGAGCGCTCGTCGCACACCTGGTTCGTGCTGACGCACCTGCTCGGCTTCGAGCGCGTGCGCAACTACGACGGCTCGTGGACGGAGTGGGGCAACTCGGTGCGCGTGCCCATCGAGACCGGGCCCGAGCGGTGACGACGCCGACCGACGCGGACGCCGCGCTGCCGGAGGCGCTGGCCGAGCTGGCGGACGACTTCACCTCCGTCACCGCGCGCGACCGCCTGCAGCTGCTGCTCGAGCTGAGCGACGAGCTGCCCGAGCTGCCGCCGCGGTACGCGCTGCACGTCGAGGCGATGGAGCAGGTCGACGAGTGCCAGTCGCCGCTGTTCCTCGCGACGGAGGTCGACGGGGGCACGGTGCACCTGTTCTTCAGCGCCCCGCCCGAGTCCCCCACCACCCGCGGGTTCGCCGGGATCCTGCACACCGGGCTCGACGGGCTGCCCGTCGCCGACGTGCTGGCGGTGCCGGACGACGCCCCGTACCGCTTCGGGCTGGCCGAGGCGGTCAGCCCGCTGCGGCTGCGCGGCATGGTGGCGATGCTGTCGAGGATCAAGCGGCAGGTGCGCGCCCACGCGGCCTGATCCGCGGATGTCGGTGGGCTGGCCCAGGATGGGCGACGTGACGGCGACGACGACGGGGCCCGCGGGGGCGACCGGGCCCGGGAGCGACATGGCGCCCGTCGCTCCGGGAGCCCTCGTCGACGCCCTGCGAGCGGCTGGCGTGCAGCGCGGCGACCCGGTGGCCCTCGCCGTCGCGGCGCCCGTCGGCGCCGGGCTCTGGGCGGCCGCTCGCGCGTGGACGGTCGCCGGCGACGACCTGGCGGCCACCGTGGCGGTGCTGGCCGAGCTCGAGGACGCGCTGCGGCCCCGGTGGGTCTGGTGGTCGGCGCGGCAGACCGCCACGTCGCTCGTGCTGCACGGGCTGCGCCCTGCCACCTGCTGGGACGTCGCGGCGGTGCACCGGCTGCTGCACGGCGGCAGCGACGACGCGCCGCCGCTCGCGTGGGCGGTCGCTCGCGGGCTCGACCCGGCGGGGGCACCGCAGACCGGGCAGCTCGACCTGCTGGCGCCGTACGACGATCCCGGTCCCGGCGACACCACCCCCGCTGCTGCGGCAGCGTCGCACCTGCCGGTCGACACCCGCGGCTACCTGCGCGCCGAGTGGGTCGAGGGCGGGTGGGGCGCCGACGCCGGGCGGCTGGCGTCCTGGGCCGCCGCGGCGGACGCCGCCCGGGCCGCGCAGGTGCAGACTCTCGAGCACGAGCCCGACGATGCCCCTCGCCGGACGGCCACGGCGCACGCCGAGTCGGCGGCGGACCTGCTCTGCGTCGAGCTGACTGCAGACGGCCTGCCGATCGACGTGCCCACCGCGCTCCGGCTCGTCGCGGACGCCGCCGGGCCCCGGCCCCGCGACGCGGCGCACGGGGGCGTCGTCCGGCGCGAGCGCGACGACGTCGTCCGGCGTCTGCTGCCGGCGGCCCACCGCGACGTCGACCTGCGCAACCCGGCGTCCGTCCGCACGGCGCTCGCCGCGGCGGGGTTCGACCTGCCCGACACCCGCTCCTGGCGCCTCGAACCCTGGCGCGGCCAGCCGGTGGTGGACGCCCTGCTGGCCTGGCGCAAGGCCGAGCGCATCGCCACCACGTACGGCTACGGCTGGCTCGAGCGGCACGTCGGCGACGACGGGAGGTTGCGCGGTGCCTGGACGGGCAGCGACGGCGCGGCCGGCCGGATGACCGCGCAGGCCGGGCTGCACAACCTGCCCGCCGAGCTGCGACCCGCCGTGGCGGCCGAGCCGGGTCACGTGCTGGTGCGCGCCGACCTGGGGCAGGTCGAGCCGCGGGTGCTGGCCGCCGTGTCGGCCGACCCGGCGTTCGTCGCGGCCGCGGCCGACGACGACCTCTACGCACCGGTCGCGGCACGGCTCGGCGTCGAGCGGCCGGTCGCCAAGGTGGCCGTCCTGGCGGCGATGTACGGGCAGACGTCCGGGACGGCCGGCCAGGCCCTCGCGGGCATGGACCGGGCGTACCCGGTGGCCATGCGGTTCCTGCTCGACGCCGACGAGCCCGCCGGCGCTGGCCAGGCGGTGCGCACCTGGGGCGGCCGCCGGGTGCCGATGTGGTCGGGGCCGCCGAGCCTCGACGACGCCGAGCGCCGCCGGCTGGAGGGCCGGCGCGGCCGGTTCGCCCGCAACGCCGTCGTGCAGGGCGCCGCGGCCGAGCTGTTCAAGGCGTGGGCGGTCACCGTGCGCGCGCGGGCCCGGCCGCTGGGCGCGCGCGTGGTGCTGTGCCTGCACGACGAGCTGCTCGTGCACGCTCCGGAGCAGGTCGCGCCCGAGGTCGCCGCCCTGCTGCACCGCTGTCTCGACGAGGTGGCCGCCGGGTGGGCGGGCGGCGGGCGGGTGCGCTTCGTCGCCGACGTGAAGGTCGTGCGGCGCTGGTCCGAGGCGAAGGACTGAGCGGTGCCCGACGACCTGGAGGTGACCGGCCGGCTGACGGTGCCCGCCGGCGAGCTGGTCTGGCGGTTCTCGCGCGCGTCCGGCCCGGGCGGCCAGGGCGTGAACACGACCGACTCGCGCGTGGCGGTGTCGTTCGACGTCGCGCGGTCGCCGGCGCTGGGCGAAACGGACCGCGCGCGGCTGCTCGCCCGGCTCTGCGGCCGGCTGGTCGACGGTGTGCTCACGGTCGTCGCGGCCGAGCACCGGTCGCAGCTGCGCAACCGGGAGGCGGCGCGCGCGCGGCTCGCCCAGCTGCTGCGGGACGGCACGGCACCGCCACCGGCGGCCCGGCGTCCGACGAAGGCGACGCGCGGCTCGCAGCGCCGACGGCTGGACGCGAAGACCCGCCAGGGGCAGACGAAGCGCCTGCGCCGGCCGCCCACCGAGTGACCGGGTCGACGCCACGGGCCGGGCACGCGATGATCGGGCGCCCGGGGAACGCCGACACGCGGAGGACGAACCAGTGAGCCAGCACGCGGCACGAGCCCGGGACGCCGCCCGGCAGGCGGGCGACGACGACCGCCTCGAGACGGTGGCGCGCATCGGGTACGCCACGAACGGCGTGGTGCACCTGCTGCTCGCCTGGATCGCGGTGCAGGTCGCCTGGACCGGTGGCGGGGAGGACGCCGACCAGTCCGGGGCCATGGCCCTGCTGGCGAAGAACGCCTTCGGCAAGGGCCTGCTGTGGCTGTGCGTCCTGGGGTTCGCCGGTCTGGCTGTCTGGCAGGTCACCGAGGCCGTGCGCGGCGGGTCGGGGCAGGGGTCGGACCAGGCGAAGGCCCGGGCGAAGGCGGCCGGCAAGGCGGTCGTGTACGCCGCGCTCGGCGTCTCGGCGGCGCGCTTCGCCGTCGGCTCCGGCTCGTCGTCGAAGCAGCAGTCGACCTCGCTGACCGGTCGGCTGCTGGAGGCACCGGGTGGGCAGGTGCTGGTGGCCCTGGTGGGCCTCGGGGTGCTCGCCGTCGGCGCGTACCACGTGGTCAAGGGCGTGCGGAAGAAGTTCCTCGACGACCTGCGCGGCCACCCCGGCCGCACCGTCGAGCGGCTGGCGGTCGCCGGCTACGTCGCCAAGGGCGTGGCGCTCGGGGTGCTGGGCGTGCTCTTCGTGGTCGCCGCCGTGCAGCACGACCCGAAGGAGGCCGGGGGCCTCGACGCCGCCCTGAAGACCCTCCGCGAGCAGCCGTCGGGACCGGTGCTGCTGACGCTCGTGGGGCTCGGCATCGCGGCGTACGGCCTGTACTCCTTCGCCCGCTCGCGGTACGCCCGGCTCTGAGCCGGCCGTCGTCCACAGGCCCGCAGGCGCGGTCGGCGGTTGTCGGACGGACCCCGTAGCGTCGTCGTCATGCCAGCCACCCCGTCGCCGTCCGGCACCTCGACCGACCCCGAGCTCGACGCCCGCGCGCTCGCGGTGCTGCACCGGCTCGTCGGGCGCGACGACGTGGGCTTCCGCGAGGGGCAGCTCGACGCCGTGCGCGCGCTCGTCGCCGACCGGGCGCGGGTGCTCGTCGTGCAGCGCACCGGGTGGGGCAAGTCGGCCGTCTATTTCGTGGCCACCGCCCTGCGGCGCGCCGAGGGAGCCGGTCCGACGCTGATCGTCTCGCCGCTGCTCGCGCTGATGCGCGACCAGGTCGCGGCAGCGGCGCGGGCCGGCGTGCGCGCGGTCACGATGAACTCCGCGAACGCCGACGAGTGGGGTCAGGTCGCGGCGGCCCTGGCGGCCGACGAGGTCGACGTGCTGCTGGTCAGCCCCGAGCGGCTGAACAACCCGCGCTTCCGTGCCGAGCAGCTGCCGCAGCTGGCGGCCCGGTGCGGGGTGCTGGTCGTCGACGAGGCGCACTGCGTGAGCGACTGGGGCCACGACTTCCGCCCGGACTACCGCCGCATCCGCGACCTGCTGGTCGAGCTGCCCACGGGCACACCGGTGCTCGCCACCACTGCCACGGCGAACGCGCGCGTCGTCGAGGACGTCGCCGAGCAGCTCGGCGCGGGCGGCCACGACGTGCGCACCCTGCGCGGCCCGCTCGCGCGCGACAGCCTCCGGTTGGGGGTGCTGCGGCTCCCGACCGCCGAGCAGCGGGTGGCCTGGCTGGTCGCGCACCTGGGCAGCCTCGAGGGCAGCGGCATCGTCTACGCGCTCACCGTGTCGGCCGCCGAGGACCTCGCGGCGGTGCTGCGCGACGCCGGCCACGACGTGCGCGCCTACACCGGCCGCACCGACCCGGCCGACCGGCAGGAGCTCGAGGAGGCCCTGCGCGACAACCGGGTGAAGGCGCTGATCGCCACCAGCGCGCTGGGCATGGGCTTCGACAAGCCCGACCTCGGCTTCGTCGTGCACGTCGGCGCCCCCTCGTCGCCGATCGCGTACTACCAGCAGGTCGGGCGGGCCGGCCGCGCCACCGAGCGCGCCGACGTGCTGCTGCTGCCCGGTCACGAGGACCGCGACATCTGGCGCTACTTCGCCAGCGCGTCGATGCCGCGGCAAGAGCAGGCCGACGCGGTGCTCGCCGCGCTCGCCGGCGCCCCGAAGCCGCTGTCGACCGCACGCCTCGAGACCGTCGTCGACGTGCGCCGCACGCGGCTCGAGCTGCTGCTGAAGGTGCTCGACGTCGACGGCGCCGTCCAGCGCGCGACCGGCGGCTGGACGTCGACGGGGGCCCCGTGGTCGTACGACGCCGAGCGGTACGACCGGGTCAGCGCGGCCCGCGAGCGCGAGCAGCAGCTCATGGTGGGGTACGAGGCCACCGAGGGCTGTCGCATGGCCTACCTGCAGCAGGCGCTGGACGACGACACCGCGCAGCCGTGCGGTCGCTGCGACCGGTGCGCCGGTGCCTGGTACCCGGGCGACGTGCCGCAGGACGCGCAGGACCGGGCCGGTGCGCGGCTGCGCCGGGCCGGCACCGAGATCGACCCTCGCGCGCAGTGGCCGAGCGGCATGCCGCGGCTGGGCGTCGAGATGAGCGGCCGCATCGACGCCGAGGAGCGCGCCGAGCCCGGACGGGCGCTGGCCCGCCTGAGCGACCTCGGCTGGGGGTCGCGGCTCGCGGCGCTGCTCGGCGGTGACGACGCGCCGGTCGACGACTCGCTCGTGGAGGCGTGCGTCGGTGTGCTGCGGGACTGGGGCTGGGCCCGCCGACCGGTGGCCGTCGTGCAGGTGCCGTCCCGCCGGCGGCCGCAGCTGGTCGGTTCGCTCGCCGAGCGCCTGGCGACCATCGGCCGGCTGCAGCTGCTGCCCCCGCTCGACCTGGTCGACGGCGGTCCCACCGGCGAGGCGGGCGGCAACAGCGCGTTCCGGCTGGCCGGCGTGTGGGGTCGGATCGTGGTCGGACCGTTGCTGGCCGACGCGCTTCGCACGGTGGACGGCCCGGTGCTGCTCGTCGACGACCTGGTCGACTCGCGCTGGACCCTCACCGTGGCCGCCCGCGAGCTGCGCCTGGCCGGCGCCGACGCCGTGCTGCCGCTGGTGCTCGCCAGCGCCGGGTAGGCGCCGGATAGGCGCCGGGCAGGTGCCAGGCAGGCGCCAACGGGCTCAGCGGGTCAGGTGCGGCTGCGACGGGCGCGGCGCTCGCGGGCGATCGCCTCGCGGATGGGCGGCACGACGACGCCCTGCCGGGCCAGCCGGGCGCGCACCTGCTTGCGCGCGTGCAGCAGGCCGACCACGCCGAGCCCCCAGACGACGTACTGGAACGACCAGGCGAGGCGGAAGGCGTCGAGCGAGTACGAGGCGGTGCGACCGCTGCCGCGGCCGGTGCCGGAGGCGTCGAGCACCACGCCGATCACGAGCATGGTCACCAGCGACGCCAGGAAGCCGCCGACGTTCACGATGCCCGTCGCGCTGCCGACGCGGCCGGCCGGATTGAACGTCCGCGCGTAGTCGAAGCCGATCATCGAACCCGGCCCGCCGGCTGCCGTCGCCACGACGGTCACGACCAGCAGCCACAGCGGGGCCCGGCCCGGCCACAGCAGCAGCACGGTCCACCAGAAGGCGGTCGTGCCGATGATGGCCAGCACGAGCCACGAGCGGCGCAGCGGGTGGCGGGCCACGAAGCGGCCGAAGAACGGCCCGGTGATCATCGCGACGACGACGAGCAGCGTCAGCAGGGTGCCCGCCTCCGCCGGCGTCCGCCCCTCCCCCGCCACCAGGAACGGGAACCCCCACAGCAGCGCGAAGACGGTCGCGGAGAACTGCGTCGCCATGTGGGTGAGGAAGCCGAGCCGCGTGCCGGGGTGCCGCAGGGCGGCGAGCAGCTGACGCCGGACCGCGCGACCGGACGGCGACCGCGGCGCCGGCCCTGCACCGGGCGGCCGCTCGCGCAGGCCGATGAGCACCAGGGCGCCGGCCAGCACACCCAGGGCCGCGGCCGACAGGTACGTCGTCGTCCACCCCGGGCCGTGCAGCAGCGCCACCAGCGGCACGGCGCTGAGGATCTGGCCCAGCTGACCCGTCATGCCGGTGAGCTGGGTGACCAGCGGCACGAGGCGGCCCGGGAACCAGGCGGTCACCACGCGCAGGACGCACACGAAGGTCATCGCGTCGCCGGCACCGACGAGCACGCGACCGGCGATCGCGAGCGTGAGCTCGTGCGACAGCCCCAGCACGGTCTGCCCGACCGCCATGGTGAACGCGCCGGCCGCGATGAGCGCCTTCGGCCCGACCCGGTCCATGAGCACCCCGACCGGCACCTGCAGCCCGGCGTAGACCAGCAGCTGCAGCACCGCGAACGTCGCCAGCACGCTGGCCGAGGCGTGGAACCTGTCGGCCGCGGCGATGCCCGCCACCCCCAGGGAGGTGCGCTGCAGCACCCCCACCAGGTAGGCGACCAGCGCCACGCCCCACACCAGCCAGGCACCGCGCGGCACCGGGGTCGGCGTGTGCGCGGCCTGCGGCCTGCGCACCACCCGACTCACCGGACGTCGGCCAGCGGGTGCACCGGACGCGCCGTCCCGGCCGGGGGTGGTGGGGCCGGTCGTGGGGGCGGAGCCGTCGCTCACGCCCCCATCGTCCCAGGTCTAGGCCTGGGCACGCGCCGCCTGGCGGGCCAGGTAGGTGGCCCGCTTGTCCTCGAACCGCGAGGCCTGCTGGTCGAGGCCCTGCAGCAGGCTGTCGAGCTCCTCGCGGGCCGCCTCACCGCGGCCGCTCAGGCCCTCGCGGTCCCAGACCTTCCACTTGCGCAGCACCGGCGCGAGCACCTCGTCGCGGTGGATGCGCAGGTCGTAGATGCCGTTCATGGCGATCTGCAGCGACCGGCGACCGAAGTCCTCGATCGTGTACCCGGGCATCTGGAAGGTCGACACGACGTCGCGCACGGCCTCGAGGGTCTGGTCGGGCGCGAGGTCGAAGGCCGCGTCGAGCAGGTTGCGGTAGAAGACCATGTGCAGGTTCTCGTCCTGCGCGATGCGGGCCAGCAGCTGCTCGCAGTAGGGGTCCTCGGTGAACCGGCCGGTGTTGCGGTGCGAGATGCGGGTCGCGAGCTCCTGGAAGGACACGTAGGCGACCGAGCGGAGCATCTCCTCGTGGCCCTGCTCGAAGCCGCCGGCCATGTGCTGCATGCGCTCGCGCTCGAGCTGCACCGGGTCGACGGCGCGCGTCACGAGCAGGTAGTCGCGCAGTGCGATGCCGTGCCGGCCCTCCTCCGCCGTCCAGCGATCGACCCAGGTGCCCCAGGCGCCGTCGCGGGTGAAGGTGTTGGAGATCTCGCGGTGGTAGCTGGGCAGGTTGTCCTCGGTCAGCAGGTTCACCACGAGGGCGGTGCGCGCGACCGGTGACACGTGCGACTGCGAGACGTCCCAGGCGACGCCCTCCATGACGCCGTCGTAGTCCCGCCCCTGGCTCCACGGCACGTACTCGTGGGGGAACCACTCCTTGGCGGCCTTGAGGTGGCGCTCGAGCTCGCGCTCGACCACCGGCTCCAGCTCCTGCAGCAGCTGCAGCTGCGTCAGCTCCTGTGGCACGGTCTCCACCTTACGGTTGCGTAGGTTACGGGTGCGTCTGCAGCATCCCGCAGATCCTGGGCGGCGCCAACCGCTGCGCGTGTCGGCTGGAGCGAAACCCCTGCGACGCGACGTCGAGCCGCTCGGTACCGTCGTGGCCCGTGAGCGCCACCATCGTCACCCGCGACCTGGCAGCCGGCTTCGGGGCGAGGTCGCTGTTCGAGGGCCTCGACCTGGTCGTGGCCCCCGGCGACGTCGTGGGCCTGCTCGGCCCGAACGGCGCCGGCAAGTCGACGCTGCTGCGGCTGCTGGCCGGCCTCGACGAGCCCGAGCAGGGCAGCGTCGTCCGCAGCCCCGCGCACGCGTCGGTGGGCCACCTGCCGCAGGAGCCCGAGCGACGGGCCGGCGAGGACGTCGCCGGCTTCCTGGCCCGGCGCACCGGCGTGGCCGCCGCCACCGCCCGCATGGACGCCGCGACCGCGGCCCTCGAGCAGGGCGCGCCGGGGTCGGACGACGAGTACGCAGCCGCCCTGCAGGCGTGGCTCGACCTCGGTGGCGCCGACCTCGACGAGCGCGCCGTGCAGGTGGTCGCCGATCTCGGGCTCGACGCCGCGCTGAGCGCCGAGATGACGACGCTGTCGGGTGGGCAGGCCGCGCGGGCGGGCCTGGCCTCGCTGCTGCTGTCGCGCTACGACCTGTTCCTGCTCGACGAGCCGACGAACGACCTCGACCTGGCCGGCCTCGACCGCCTCGAGCGCTTCGTGCGCGAGCAGCGCGCCGGCGTGGTCGTCGTCAGCCACGACCGCGAGTTCCTCGCGCGCACCGTCACGACCGTGGTCGAGCTCGACCTGGCGCAGCACCTGGTGCGCGTGTTCGGCGGCGGCTACGAGGACTTCCTGCGCGAGCGGGAGGTCGCCCGGCGGCACGCCCGCGAGGAGTTCGAGCAGTACGACGAGCGGCGCAGCGACCTGCAGGCGCGGGCCCGGATGCAGCGCGGCTGGGCCGACAAGGGCGCCAAGCAGGCCTTCCGCAAGGCCAAGGACAACGACAAGAACGTGATCCACCACGCCCGGGAGACCGCCGAGAAGCAGGCCACGAAGGCACGGCAGACCGACCGGATGCTCGAGCGGCTGGAGGTGGTCGAGGAGCCGCGCAAGGAGTGGGAGCTGCAGATGGAGATCGCCCGGGCGCCGCGCGCCGGGGCGGTGGTCTCGACGCTGCGCGACGTCGTGGTGCGCCGCGGCGACTTCGTGCTCGGACCGGTGAGCCTGCAGGTCGACTGGGGCGACCGCGTGGTCGTCACCGGCGCCAACGGCTCGGGCAAGACGACGCTGCTGGAGGTGCTGCTCGGCCGGCTGGCACCCGACGAGGGCCAGGTGCACCTCGGGCCGAGCGTCGTCGTGGGCGAGGTCGACCAGCGCCGGTCGCCGTTCGTGGCCGAGCAGCCGCTGATGCAGCTGTTCTCGGCGCACGTGCCGGACCGGCCGACCGCCGAGGTGCGCACGCTGCTCGCCAAGTTCGGCCTCGGGGCCGAGCACGTGCTGCGGGCGGCGAGCACCCTGTCACCCGGCGAACGCACCCGGGCCGGGCTGGCGCTGCTGCAGGCCGAGGGGGTCAACCTGCTCGTGCTCGACGAGCCGACCAACCACCTCGACCTGCCGGCGATCCTGCAGCTCGAGCAGGCCGTCGAGTCCTACGACGGCACGCTCGTGCTGGTCACGCACGACCGGCGGATGCTCGACACGGTGCGGGCGACCCGGCGGTGGCACGTGGACGCGGGCCGGGTCGACGAGCTCGACCCGGCCCGCGCCGTGGACGTCAGCGGGGGGCGGGGCCGCCCGGCGTCGGGGTAGCACCGGGGCCACCGGTGCCGCCGGAGCCCCCACCGCGGCGCTTGGCGATCTCGGCCTGCACCTTCGCCCGGCCCTGCTCGATGCGTGCCCGGTTCTTCGGGTCGTTCGCCACCTCCTTGGCCTTGACGGCGGCCTTGTTCACCATCTGCTGGGTGCGGGGGTCGCGGGCCAGCTTGGCGACTCGGTCGAACAGCGATGCCATCGGCGGTGCTCCTTGCGTGGTCGGTGGTCGCGGTGTCGTGCGGTGAACGATCCTCACCCGCGAAGGGTGCCCGCGCACGCCAGGACGGCGGACCCGAGCGCCGCGTCGTGCTGCGCCGGCAGCGAGCGCAGGTCGAGCAGCAGGGCGCCGCGCTCGACCCGGCCCACCACGGGTGGGGTGCCCAGCCGCAGCGGCGCGGCCAGCTCCGCGGGCAGCTGCAGGGCGACGCTGTCGAGCTCCTGACCCGGGGCTCCGCCACCGCCGACGGTCGCCGCGGACGGCACGACCAGCACCGCGACGCCCAGGGCGGCGAGCGGACCGGTCAGCCGGCGCAGCAGCACCTCGGCCCGGGCGTGCAGCGCGTCGAGCGGCGTCGCGGCCGCCACGGCCAGGCCGAGCACGACCCGCT
>NZ_BAAHBM010000020.1:0-48713 GCF_054776675.1 Angustibacter aerolatus | reverse complement strand
ACCGGCGGCACCGGCGGCACCGGCGGCACCGGCGGCACCGGCGGCACCGGCGGCACCGGCGGCACCGGCGGCACCGGTGGCACCGGCGGCGGCCGGTCCCGGTCTCGGTCCGCAGCCGGCCCCCGAGGGGGTGTCACGCGTCGACGTGCGTCGTCAGCACCTCTTCGCCACCGCCGACCCCTCGGGGTCCGCGCTGGAGATCGGGCCCGCGCACAACGGCATCCTGCGCAAGCGCGACGGGTACGACAGTCGCACCGTCGACTACCTGGACCGCGCCGGCCTCATCGAGAAGTACAAGGCCCACGAGAACTACTCCCCGGACGACATCGAGGACGTCGACTACGTCCTGCCGCCGGGCGCGAAGATGGCGGACGTCATCGACGACCGCTTCGACCTCGTGCTGGCGTCGCACGTGATCGAGCACACGACCTCGCTCATCGACTTCCTGAACGAGTGCACCCGGCTGCTGCGGCCCGGCGGCGTGCTGGCCCTGGTCGTGCCCGACCACCGCTACTGCTTCGACCGCTTCCGCGAGCGGTCGTCGCTCGGCTCGGTCGTCGACGCCGCGCTGCACCCGCGGGCCGTGCACACCGTCGGCACCCTCACCGAGTTCTCCATCAACGCCGTGAAGCACCGCGGGACGACGTCGTGGGCACCGCGGCACCGGGGGGCCTACACCTTCGCGCACTCGCCGCAGGACGTGCGGCGGCACGCCGCCAGCGCCCTCGGCGACGGCTACGTCGACGTGCACCACTGGGTGTTCAGCCCGCACCACCTGCGGCTGATGCTGCGCGACCTGGCCGACCTGGGGTACGTCGAGGTCCGCGAGGCCTACTGGCACGACACCATCGGGCACGAGTTCTTCGTCAACCTCACCGTGCGGTCCGAGCTGGGCCCCGACGACCCGAGCCGCCAGGAGCTGGTGACGCTCGCAGACGCCGAGCTGCGTTCGCTGGACGTGCCGGTGTGGGAGCCCGCGACGCCGCCCGACGCCTCGTGACCGAGCCCGCCGGTGAGCCGCTGGCTGCGGTGGTGGTGCCGATCTACGGCGTCGTCGACCACCTCGGCGAGTGCCTGACCAGCCTGGCGCGGCAGACCGTCGCCGAGCGGCTGCAGGTGGTGCTGGTCGACGACGGCAGCGTCGACGGCAGCGCGCAGGTCGCCGCCTCGTTCGCCGACGGACGTCCCGGGTGGTCGCTCGTGCGGCAGCCGAACGCGGGCCCGGGCCCGGGTGCGGCGCGCAACCGCGGCCTGCGCGACGTGCGCGCGCCGTACGTGCTGTTCTGCGACGGCGACGACGTGCTCGAGCCCGGCGCGATGGAGGCGCTGGTGGCCGCGGCGACCAGGACCGGTGCCGACGTGGTGGTCGCGGCCGCCCGCCAGATCCCGCGACCGCGCACCTGGCGGTGGACGCACCTGTTCGAGCCGCTCGACGGCACGGTGCTCACCGGCGACATCACCGACTTCCCGGACCTGGTGCACCACCCCGCGCCCGGCGACAAGCTCTTCCGGGTGCAGCTCCTGCACGAGCGCGGGCTGCGCTTCGGTGAGGGCATCCACCACCAGGACACGCTGGTCACGGTGCCCGCGCTGCTGGGGCCGTCGCGGCTGGCGGTGCTGCGCGAGGTGGCGCAGGGCTACCGGCGGCGGGGGGACGGCACCTCGATCATGGACAACCACTTCCTGCGCGAGCAGAACACCTGGGACCACCTGCAGGTGGTCGAGCGGCTCGCGACGCTGCGTCCCACGCTGCCGCCCGAGCGCGTCGCGCTGCTGGACGCGTTCCTCGTCCGCAGCTTCCAGGGCTTCCTGGCACGGGCCTGGGCGCTGCCGGCCGAGGCGGCGCAGCAGCTGCTGACCAGGGCCCGGGCCGTGTACGCGTCGGTCGACCCCGAGCTCGTCGTCGACCTCACCGACGGGCCGGTGCACGCGCTGCCGTACCGCGCGGTGCTCGCCGACGACCTGGCCGGGCTGCGCGACCCCGCCGGCAGCGCGACCGGTCTCGACCTGAGCGAGCCCGACGCCGTGCGGCTGCGCGTGCAGGTCGACCCGCCGTGGGACCGCGCCCTGTCGCTCGGCCGGCTGCGGGCGACCGCCGACGCGGTCGTCGTCGACGGGGCCGACCTGGTGCTGCGGGGCACCGTGCGCCTGGCCGGCGCGCCGGCGCTGCACCTGCTCGGCGCGCCGGTCTCGGTGCGGCTGCGGGGAGCCGGTCGCACGGTGCCCGCGGTGCTGAGCCCCGCGGCCGGTGCCGAGGCGCTGCAGACCTGCCGGTTCGAGGCCCGGGTCCCCCTCGCGGAGCTGCCGCTGGGCACCGCGGCCCTCCGCGTCGTCGTGACCGACGGCGAGCACCAGCGCAGCGGCCGGATGGCGCTGGCCGAGGGTGCCGAGCGCCGCGCCACCGGACCGGACGGGCGCGTGGTGCGCAGCGGCGCCGACGCCGAGGGCGCCGCCCAGGTGAGCATCGAGCCGCCCCCGCCGCCCCCGCCCGGCCGGTCGGCGCGGCTGCGCGACCTGGGCCGGTCGCTGCGCCGCCGCGCCTGAGCCCACGAGCCCCAGGGTCAGGACGGACGAGCGACCCTGCGCAGCACCGCGCGGACGGCGTCCTGCAGGCTGCCGCCGAGCGCAGCGGGGAGCGGTCGCGGCTGGTGCGACGTGAGCCCGCGAGCGTCGTCGAGGGCCGCGCCGAGCGCCCGGGCCAGGGCCGGCGGGCTCGCCTCGGCGACCCGCAGGCCCTCGACCCAGGGCCGGCGCACGCTGTCGAGCGCGTTCGTCACCGTCGGGATCCCGGCCATCGGCAGCTCGAGCGGCAGGTGGCTCGGGTGCGGGCTGTGCATGAGCGCCAGCCCGACATCGGTCTCGGACAGCCCCGCGTAGTAGGTGTCGAGATCCGTCTTGCCGGCCAGGGTGACGGCGATCCGTGGCCCGAGGTCGACCGGCGGCACCTGCTCGCCGGCGAGGGTGACCACCGGGTGGACCCCGGCGGGCAGCTGCGCACCCCAGAGCCGGAGTGCGTCGAGGGCCATGGTCGCCAGGTTGCGCGGCTTGGACGGACGCAGGTAGCAGAGCAGCCGCGGACGGTCCGGGTCGCCGGGCCGCCAGGCCGCGGCCGCGGCGTGCAGCCGCGCCGGGTCGACCGCCGGCGCGAACACCTGGTCGGCGGGGACGTCGACACCTGCCTGGTGGCGCAGGTACTCGGCCAGCGGGGCCGAGTTGACCAGCAGCTCGAACCCGGCGCGGTAGGTGTGCCGGGCCAGTGCGTGCTCCGTGCCCCAGGCCATGAACCCGGGTTCCCAGTCCTGCACCAGGTAGACGACCTGCTCGCGCGCCACGACCCCTGCCTCGGCAGCCCGCTGCAGTGCGACGGCCGTCGTCCAGTAGGTCGCCAGCCAGACGTCCTCGGGGTGGTGGCCGTCGGCCGTGACCGTCTGGGGGGTGCTGACCGACACGTGCTCGGCCACGTCGCCGTCACCCGAGGCGCGCAGCCAGGCGGTCAGCTCCTCAGTGGCGCGCTCGGGGTGCGGACCGGCGTCGGCGAGCACCAGCAGGCGCAGCGGCCGGCCGGTCTGCCTGGCTGCCTCGACACCGGCCAGCACGGCCGTGCGCACGCCGGCGAACACCTGCGACGCGACGAACGCGTGCAGCACCAGGTTGACCGACGGGACCGGTCGGTCGGGGTGCAGACCCTGCAGCAGCCGCTCCCCGGGCACCGCCGACGTGTCGGGCGCCGGCCGGGGTCGCGCGGCGGCCTGCGGCTGCAGCCGCTGCAGCTGGGCGCGCACCTGTCCGAGCTCCCGCTGCTGGCTCTCGACCCGTCCGGCCGTCCGCTCGACGACGCCGGCGAGGGCGTCGACCGTGCGGGCGGCGGCGGCGTGCCGCTCCATGACGCGCTGGTCGATGGTGCGGTGCTGCCGGCCGCTGCGCTCGGCGTGCTCGGCCTCGGCCGCAGCGAACGTGTCGAGCCGCTCGAGCGTCGTCGCCGCCGTGTCGGCGACCCGTCCCACCGCCACCTCGAGCGCCTGCAGCCCGGCGGTCTGGGCGTGCTGGCGCCGGCCGAGTCGTACGACGAGGACGCCGATCCCGGCCAGCAGCGCGACCGTCAGCACCAGGAGCGTCAGCACGACGCGGCCCCCGACGAGCTGCACGAGCAGCAGCAGGAGCAGGAGCAGTGCCGCTGCGACGACGCCGACGGGTGCGAGTCGGCGCGTCATGGGCCGATGCTAGGGCCCCCGGCCGGCCGGGCGCGGCTCAGCCCTTCGGCACCCGCACGCTGCGTGCCGCGGTGTACGCCGTGGCGCCGACCGCGCTGTTCGCGCGCACCCGCACCTGGTAGGTCGCGCCACGCCGCACACCGGTGAAGTTCTTGTTGAGCGTCGTGCGCGACACCTTCGTCGTCATCCACGGCCCGTAGCCGCTCGACAGCTTCTTGCGCAGGCCCACGGTGTAGCTCGTCGTGGGGGTGCCGTGCTCGGTGCTCTTGTACCAGGCGAAGCGCACCTGGTGGATCGTCGCGGTCAGCCACCGGGGCGACCGCGGCACCGACGGCTTCGCGGCCGGCACGACGGTGACCCAGGCGCTGCTCGAGCTGCTGCCCTCGGCGTTGTGGAACGAGATGCGGAAGCGGTAGCTGCGGCCGTTCTGCAGCCCGGTGAAGGCCGAGCTGGTCGCCGAGCCGCTGCGCACGCGGTAGGTGGGCGCGCCCCACTCGGGCACGCTCGGGTGGTACGTCGACGTCGCGATGGTCACCGAGTCGGTGCCGGCCGGGGCCTTCGGCCACGTGACGGTCGCCGACCCCGATCCGCGCAGGGCGCGCACACCGCCGGGCCGGGCGGGGGTCGACGTCCAGCCCGGGGTCACGCACGAGCTGCTCGTGACGCCGGTGACCTGGTGCTGACGCAGCGCGTCCCACGAGCTCAGCCCCCAGGCGGCCGGCCACTGCCGCGCCCGGCCCGCGACGCAGGCGGTGAGCTGCCCCGGGTCGACCCGGGTGCCCTTGACGCCACCGTGGCGCACCTCGAGGTGCAGGTAGGCGGTCGTGCAGGGGGCCGTGCCGCTGACGCCCATGGTGGCGATCTGGGTGGCCGGCGTGACGTACTCCCCTTCGCGCGCCGTCAGCGCGAGCAGGTGGTGGTAGCGGGTGACGACGCCGGCGCCGTGGTCGACCCAGGCCCAGGTGCCGTCGTCCTCGCTGGTGTCGCTCGCGCGGCAGCCGGCCCCCACGCTGCCGACGTGGAAGACGCCCGCGCCGGCCGCGAAGATCGGGTCGCCCTTGGTGCCGTCGGCGTCCAGCGCCCAGTACCCGTGGTACGCCGAACCCCGCGAGCTGCAGTTGGTCTTGATGCAGGTGACGACGGTCGAGCGGCGCAGCGGCCACCAGTGCGGGTCGCTGTACGGGTGCTCGGCGCTCGGCGCGAGGTCGGGGGCCGCTGCCGCACCGACCGCGGTCGTCGCGGGTGCCGGTCCGGTGCCGGCGGAGGCCGGCGCCCCGGGCGACAGGGCGACGCAGACCGCGGCGGCGAGCACGAGAGACGTCCTGGTGAGGTGGGACAGGCGCATCTGGGCTCCATCGGCAGCACGCCCCGCCCACTTGAGCGGGTCGGCGGATCGCCAGCGGGGCGTGCCCGGCCGCCAGCCGTCGCTATCCTCGCCCCCGTGACCACGACCGCGCCGTCGCCGGAGGTGCTGGACGACGGCACCCGCCGCGTTCGGCCGCCTCGGCTGGCGGCGCTCGACGGGCTGCGTTTCGTGGCCGCCCTCGCCGTCGTGCTGTACCACTTCACCGGCATCCGCTCGACGCACTGGGGCACCACCGACCCCACGCCGTTCGGGCCGCTCAGCGCCGTCACCCGCTACGGCTTCCTGGGTGTCCCGCTGTTCTTCTTCATCAGCGGCTTCGTGATCCTGATGACCGCCTGGGGCCGCGACGTCCCGCACTTCGCGGCCTCGCGCGTCGGCCGGCTCTTCCCGGCCTACTGGGCCGGCGTGCTGCTCACCGGCGCCCTGCTGCTCGTGACCGGCCACGAGCTGAAGCACATCGATGCGCTGTCGGTGGTGGCCAACCTGACCATGGGGCAGCAGGCGTTCGGCGTCGAGCACGTCGACGGCGCGTACTGGACGCTCTGGGCCGAGCTGCGGTTCTACCTGCTGATCGGGGTGTTCCTCGCGATCGGCATCACCCGTGGCCGGGTGCTCGCCGTCGCCGCGCTCTGGCCGCTCGTGGCCGCCGTCGCCCAGGGCACGAGCCCGTTCGTCGCGAACCTGCTGGTCGCGGACTACGCGCCCTTCTTCGCCGCGGGCATGCTGCTGTACGTCGCGCACCGCGAGGGCTGGACGGCGGGGCTCGTGCTGCTCGTCGGCGTGCAGGTGGCCTTCGCGGTGACCAAGGCCGTCGACGTCGGTCCGGAGGACGCCGCCGCGCGCAACACCGGCTCGGTGCCGAGCCTCCTGGTGATCGCTGCCGTCGTGCTCGCGTCCTTCGCGGCGGTCGCGCTGGTCACCGGCACCCGGCTGCAGCACCTGCGCTGGGGCTGGCTGACCACCTTCGGGCTGCTCACCTACCCGCTCTACGTGCTGCACGACTACTGGGGCCTGTTCGTCATCTCGCGGCTGCACGATCACCTGCCCCGCGTGGTCACGGCGCTCGTGGCCGTCGCGGTCGCCCTCGTCATGGCCTGGTTGGTGCAGCGGTTCGTCGAGCGCCCGCTCGGCCCCCGGCTACGCCGAGCGGTGCTCGTCACCGTCACCGGTGGCCCCCGGGCGGGCCGGGGCGGCGTCGGCTGACCCCTCGGCGCCACGCACCGGAGCCTGGCGCAGCAGCACCACCTGCACCAGGGCGGTGCCGATCAGACCGCCCACGAACAGCGACTGCGCCAGCGAGCCCTCGCCGGCGACGTCGACGAGCAGGCAGAGCAGCGAGCTGCCCCCGAGCAGCACCCACACCACGGGTGCCCCGGTGCCCGTCAGGTAGCGCGTCCACTCGCCGCCCGAGCGGCGGTACGAGGCGACGAGCATGCCGAGCGCGATCGCCAGCACCACGGCGTAGAACACGGTCAGAGCCTCCGGTCCGCGAGCACGGGGAAGCCGGCGCGCACGGCGGCCAGCCCGTCGACGTCCAGCTCGACCGACAGCACCTGCTCGCCCTCGCCCGCCTCGGCCAGCACCTCGCCGAGCGGCCCGACCACCTGGCTGCGGCCGCCCATGCGGTGCCCGGCGTGCGTGCCGGCGGTGTTGCCCGCCACGACGAACACCTGGTCCTCGACGGCGCGCGCCCGGCCGAGCAGCGTCCAGTGCGCGACCCGCGCCGCCGGCCAGGCCGCCGGCACGAGCACCACCCGGGCGCCGTCGTCGAGCAGCCGCCGGTAGAGCTCGGGGAACCGCAGGTCGTAGCAGGTGGTCAGGCCCAGCCGCACGGGCGCGCCGCCAGTCGCCGGCCGCGGGACGTCGACCGTCACGACGTCCGCGCCCGCCTCGAGCAGCACCGGCTCGCCGGAGCCGAACCCGAAGCGGTGCACCTTGCGGTACGTCGCCAGCAGGCCGCCGTCGGGGCCGAGCAGCAACGAGGTGTTCCACAGGCCGCGACCCTGCGGCCCCCGGTCGGCACCGTCGGCAGCACGCTCCACGACCGACCCGGCGTGCAGCACCACCCCGGCGTCGCGGGCCGCGGCCGACATCGCCTCCAGGGTCGGGCCGTCGACCGGCTCGGCGCGGTCGGCCCAGTCGCGGTAGGCGAACCCGCCGGCCGGCCACAGCTCGGGCAGCAGCACCAGGTCGTGCCCCGCCTGGGCGCGCACCAGCGCGGCGACGCGCTCGCGCCGCTGCTGCGGGCTCTCGTCGTCGTCGTACGACAGCTGGACCACCGCGACGCGCACCGCACCAGGGTGCCACGCAGCGTGGCCCCGTCAGGGCGCAGGCCGCCCGGGCTCGCGGTCAGCGGCGCTCGTCGCGCTCGGCCAGCTTCGCCAGGTGCGCGTTGTAGGCCGCCAGCTCGGCGTCGCCGTCCCGGTCGGCGCGCCGGTCGCCGCGCCGGGTCTCGCGGTCGTCCGACCGCACCCACGCCAGGGTGAGGCCCATGCCGAGCGCGATGACCGGCAGCTCGCCCACGCCCCAGGCCACGGCGCCGCCGCGCTGCTGGTCGGCCAGCGGCGAGACGCCCCAGGTGCGACCGAGCGCCGCCAGCACGTCCGGTGCGAGCAGCTGGTTGCCCTGCATCAGCGTGACGCCGAAGAACGCGTGGAACGCCATCGTCGCGAACAGCAGCAGCAGCCGCAGCGGGTACGCCGGGCGGGGCGGGCCGGGGTCGACGCCGATGAGCACCGAGGCGAAGAGGTAGCCGGTGAGCAGGAAGTGCACGTGCATCAGGACGTGGCCGGTGTGCGTCTTCAGCGCGAGGCCGAACAGCGGCGAGTAGTAGAAGGCGATGAGGCTCACGGCGAACAGGCCGGCGGCCACGAGCGGGTTGCCGAGCACCCGCAGCAGCCGCGAGTGCACGATCTCGAGCAGCCACTCGCGGGGCCCGAGCGTGCCGTCGGTGCGCCGCTGCAGCGACCGCAGCGCGAGGGTGACGGGGGCGCCGAGCACGAGCAGCGGCGGCACGACCATCGACATCGTCATGTGGCCGAGCATGTGGGCGCTGAACAGCACGCGGCCGTAGATGCCGGGCGCCCCGCTCGTGGCGTAGACGAGCACGAGGCAGCCGGCGACCCACGCCACCGTGCGGCCCACGGGCCAGCCGTCGCCGCGGCGGCGCATCCGCGCGGCGCCCACGAGGTACGTCGTGAGCAGCACGGCGGCGATCGAGCACCACAGCAGGTCTGGCCGCCAGGCGGTGACGAAGCGCGCGGCCGTCAGCGGCGCGGGCATCGAGTAGCCGGTGATCGCGAAGGCGGCGTCCGCCTCCGGGCCGGTGCCCTCGCCCGCCGGCGGGGCGGAGAGCGACAGCGCCACCGCGAGCCCGGTGGCGACCCCCATCACGACGAGCTCGCCGACGGCCAGCCGGCGGAACGCCCCGGCGGCAGCGTCGCCGCCCGAGCCGAGCCGGCCGAGCAGCCGGCTGCGGTGCCGCCATCCGGCGAGGCCGAGCAGCACCAGCGCGACGGTCTTGGCGACCACCAGCGCGCCGTAGGAGCTCGCGAGACCGTCGAGGCCGCCGAGCCGCAGCGCCGCGTTGACCACGCCCGACGCACCGACCAGCACGAACCCGGCGAGCGCCAGACCCGAGTAGCGCGACGCCGTCACGGCCAGGCGGTCGCCCAGGTCGCGCCGCAGCAGCAGCAGCGCGGCCAGGCCGCCGACCCAGACGGTGACGCCGACCAGGTGGAACGCCAGGCTGTCGACGGCCAGCTCGTGGTCGGTCGCCCCCGCCGCGTGCCCGGTGAGCGCGACCGGCAGCAGCGCGACGACCGAGAGCAGCGCCATCCAGCCGACCGTGACCTGCCGGGTGGCGACGGTGGCACCGGTGGCCACGACCGCCGCGAGCAGCACGGCCACCACCAGCGAGCGCAGGGTGTCGAGGTGGGTGAGGTAGTAGCTGAGGCCCTGCCCGAAGGCGGGGTCGGTGATCGCGTAGCCCGACACCCGCGACCAGGTCAGCAGCAGCCCGACGGCACCGGCCAGCACCCAGACCCCGCCGGCGGCACCGGCCAGCCGGGTGGCCCGCAGCCCGACGCCGCCGAGCGGTGCACCACCCCGGGCCCGGGTGCCCCACCCGGACGGCGGCAGCAGCAGCGCCGCGACCACGAGGAGGCCGACGGTGAGCGACGCCGAGACGTCCTGCACGACGCGCAGCAGTGGCTGGCCCCACCGGGTGACCGCGCCGGGGTCGGCCACGAGCGTCGCCGCCGAGGCACCGGTGGCCAGCAGGCCCACGACCACGGCGAGCAGCCCCGGCACCCCGAGCGCCGTCACGGTGGTCGCGGCGCCGCTCGGACGGGGCGCGGCGGCCCAGGCGGTGGGCCGCGCGCTGGTCTGGGTCACGTCGTCCAGCGTACGTCGCGGCACCGACGTCCCCCTGCGGTCGGCCGATCGGACCGGGGCGGCACGAAACCGAGTTGCCGGACCCCGCGGGAATACGTCACCATCCAACTTGCTTGATGCACGCAAGTATCCCGGCGACGGTGCCGAGACATCTCACGTCACCCCACCTCGCACCGGGAGCACACCCATGACCGCCACCCAGCCGGACGCCGCGCGCTGCGGTCCCGACGGCGTGGACGAGGGCGTCGTCGGCCAGATCACCCGGCTGATGCGCCAGCTCGGCAGCATCAAGGCGCACGTCAGCCAGCGTCGCCGGCACGGCGTCGAGTACTCGGCGTACGTGCTGCTCTTCCACCTCATCCGCCACGGGGCCATGCGATCGAGCGCGCTGGCCGAGGCCGTGGTGTCCGACCCGTCGACCGTCAGCCGGCAGACCGCCAGCCTGGTCGACCTCGGCCTGGTCGAGCGGCTGCCCGACCCGGCCGACCGGCGGGCCGTGCTGCTGGCTCCGACGCCCGCCGGCGTCGAGCTGTTCCACCAGATGCGCGCCGAGCGCGACGAGATGTTCCACCTGCTGCTCGACGACTGGTCGGACGACGACGTCCGCGACCTGACCCGACTGCTCACCCGATTGACCGACGACATGGAGCGGCTGCGGCCGGTCCTGATCAAGAGCCTCACGGAGAACCGATGACGACCGACGCACCAGCAGGGACCAGCAGGGCCTCACGACCACCGGCCATGGACGCCGACGCCGGCCTCAGCCACCGCCAGATCGTGACGATCCTGGTCGGGCTGATGATGGGCATGTTCCTCGCCGCCCTCGACCAGACGATCGTCGGCACGGCGATCCGCACCATCGGTGACGACCTGCACGGGTTGTCGGTGCAGGCGTGGGTGACCACGGCCTACCTGATCACCTCGACGATCGCGACGCCGCTCTACGGCAAGCTGTCCGACATCTACGGGCGCAAGCCGTTCTTCACCCTCGCCATCACGATCTTCATCATCGGGTCGGCCGCGTCCGCGTTCGCGACGTCCATGTACATGCTCGCCGCCTTCCGCGGCCTGCAGGGTCTGGGCGCCGGCGGCCTGTTCTCGCTGGCCCTCGCGATCATCGGCGACATCGTGCCGCCGCGGCAGCGCGCCAAGTACCAGGGCTACTTCCTCGCGGTGTTCGGCACCTCGAGCGTGCTCGGCCCGGTCATCGGCGGCTTCTTCGCCGGCGCCGACTCGATCCTCGGCATCACCGGCTGGCGCTGGGTCTTCCTGGTCAACGTGCCGATCGGCATCGCCGCGCTGTTCGTCGTGAACCGCACCCTCAACATCGCGCACGTCAAGCACGACCACCGCATCGACTACTGGGGTGCCGTCGCGCTCGTCGTCGGCCTGGTGCCGCTGCTGACCGTCGCCGAGCAGGGCCGCGAGTGGGGCTGGGCCGACACCAAGTCGCTCGTCTGCTACGTCGTCGGCGCCATCGGCGTCATCGGGTTCCTGCTGGCCGAGCGCGCCATGGGCGACGAGGCCCTCATCCCGCTGCGCCTCTTCAAGGACCGGACGGTCTCGGTGAGCACCATCGCCAACGTCGTCCTCGGCATGGGCCTGTTCGGTGGCGTCTCGGTGCTGCCGCTGTACCTGCAGATCGTCAAGGGCGCCTCGCCGACCGAGTCTGGCCTGCTGCTGCTGCCGCTGACGCTCGGCATCATGAGCGCCTCGATCATCTCCGGTCAGCTCATCTCGCGGACCGGCCGCTACAAGGTGTTCCCGCTGATCGGCACCATCCTGCTGTTCATCGCGCTCGTCGCGTTCAGCCGCGTCACCGCCGACACGAAGACCTGGGTCGTCATGATCCCGATGCTCGTCTTCGGCTTCGGGCTCGGTAACTGCATGCAGCCGCTCGTGCTCGCGCTGCAGAACGCGGTCTCGCCGCGCGACATCGGCGTCGCCACGGCGTCCGCGACGTTCTTCCGGCAGATCGGCGGCACCCTGGGCGTCGCGATCTTCCTGTCGATCCTGTTCAGCACCGTCGGCGACAAGGTGCAGACGGCCTTCACCGACGCGCAGTCCAGCGCCGCGTTCCGCTCGGCCCTGGCCGACCCGGCCAACGGCGAGACGCTCAAGGGCCTGCAGGGCGGGTTCACCAACGACTCCTCCGGTCTCGACCGGCTGCCGGCGGTGCTCGCGCACCCGTTCAAGGTGGGCTTCAGCCAGTCCATGAGCGTCGTGTTCCTCTGCGCCGCGGCCGTCGTGCTGATCGGCATCGTCGTGGTGCTCTTCCTCCCCCAGGTCGAGCTGCGTGGCGAGTCCGGCCTGCAGGCCGCCTCCGCCGACCGGGCCGCCGCCGAGAAGTCGGCGCAGGACGCTCGTGACGCCGAGCGTCAGCCGGCCGCCGTCGCCGTCCCCGCCGCCGACGGCACCTCGACCTTCGCGTCGACCCCCGGCGGAGCCCACGAGGCCCCCGCCGGCCGGCACGAGACCCCGATGACGCCCGAGCAGCTCGAGCGCGCCGCGGCCGAGGCCCCCGTCTACGAGGGCAAGCACGAGGCCTGACCCCGCAGTCGCTCAGCCCTCTGTCGCCGAGATGCGAGTAGTGGTTGACCAGACGTCCGTCTGAGCAACCACTGCTCGCATCTCGGCGTGTGAGGGGCGTCGGGCCAGGACGCCGCGGAGGTGCGACACCGCACGCTGCGGGTGACGCAGGACGTCGTCGGCCGTGAAGCGCACGACCGTCCACCCCGCTGCCTCCAGGGCGGCATAGCGCCAGAGGTCGTGCTGCCACTGGCTCCGGTCGGTGCGATGGTGGTCGCCCTCGTACTCCACGACGGTCAGGTGCCGCTCGAAGACCAGGTCAGGGTGCAGCACCTGCCCGCTGAGCACGGTCACCGGAGCGTGCACCGTCGGCCGCGGCAGACCGCTGCGCAGCACGAGCAGCCGCAGCCTCGTCTCCATCGGCGAGTCGACCCCCGGTTCCATGAGGTCGAGCGCCTGCCGGGCGCGCGTCACCCAGCGACGTCCGACGGCGACACCCACCGGCGGGCGAAGCCCCTCGCGGCTGAGATCGCCCAGACGCCACGCGGCGTCGGCAGCGACGACCAGGTCGTCGAGCGGCAGGCGCTCGGCCAGGCTGAGCCACAGCCACGCCGGCACCAGCACCCGCAGGCCCTCGACCAGCTGCACGTCGCCGTGCAGCCACGGCGAGTGCTCGACGCGGATGCCCTCCAGCTGCGGCGCCCTCCGGTGCGACACCACGTCGACCCCGTCCGACCACCGGCCCGGAACCGGCCACCCGCGCAGCCGGGCCCCGGTGTGGTGGCTGAAGGCGGCGTCCGGTGGGAGGGCCAGCGCGGCGGCGCGGCATCGCAGCAGCAGCGAGTCCGGCAGGTCGGCCACGACCCGCACGCCCCGGTGCGGCGCGCGGAACCGACGTCCACGCAGCACCTGCCGCGAGACACCCAGCGCCGCGGCCTCCGCGACGGTGAACGGACGCTCCAGCAGCTCGGGAGGAACGTCGTGGGCCGTGGGCACCGGAACACCCTGGCCGAAACGGCGTGGACCCCCGGTTCGTCGTCCACAGGCCCCCGCCGAGATGCGAGTAGCGGTTCACTTCCCGGGTCGGGAGTGAACCGCTACTCGCATCTCGGCAGGAGCCTGGGTGCGGGGTCAGGCCCAGACGAGGGCCTGCTCGGGGTGCTCGAGGACCGTCGCGACGTCGGCGAGGAACCGGCTGCCGAGGTCGCCGTCGACGAGGCGGTGGTCGAAGCTCAGGCCGAGCGTCGTCACCTGTCGCACCCTGACCTTGCCCTTGTGCACCCAGGGTCGCGGCGCGATCTGCCCGACGCAGAGGATGACGGCCTCGCCCGGGTTGAGGATCGGGGTGCCGGTGTCGACGCCGAAGACGCCGACGTTGGTGATCGACATGGTGCCGCCGGCCATGTCGGCCGGCTGGGTGCGGCCCTCGCGCGCGGTGGCGGTGAGGGCGGCGAGCGCGTCGGCCAGCTCGCGCAGGGTCATCGCCTGCGCGTCCTTGATGTTCGGCACGACGAGGCCCCGCGGGGTGGCGGCGGCGATGCCGAGGTTCACCGAGTGCTTGACCACGATCTCCTGGGCCTGCTCGTCCCAGGACGCGTTGACCTCGGGGTGCCGGCGGGCCGCGAGGAGCACGGCCTTCACGACGACCAGCAGCGGCGACACCTTGACATCCCGGAACTCGCGGTCGGCGCGCAGCCGCTCGACGAGCTTCGTGGTGCGGGTGACGTCGACCTGCACGAACTCGGTGACGTGCGGGGCGGTGAACGCCGAGGCCACCATCGCCTGGGCGGTCATCTTGCGCACGCCCTTGACCGGCACGCGCGTCTCGCCGCCGGCGGCGCGGGCCACCGGCGCGGGGGCGGACGACGGGGCCGGGGGCTCGAGGAACGCGCGGACGTCGTCGCGGGTCACCGTGCCGTCGGGGCCGGACGGCGTGACCTGGCGCAGGTCGACGCCGAGGTCCTTGGCGAGCTTGCGCACCGGGGGCTTGGTGCGCACCGGGCCGCTGTCGGCGTGCTCGGGCAGGTGCACGCCGGGCAGCTCGTGGTGCGGTGCCCGGTGCGGCTCGGGGTGCGGGGCCGCGGCCTCCTCCTCGAGCACCTGCGACGCCATGCGCCCGACCTCGAAGCCGCCGTGCCGCTGCGGCTTGACGCCCTCCTCGGCGAGCGCGTCGACGCTGGCCTTCCGCGGACGCCGGACCGCCGACGTCGTGCGCGGGCCGTAGCCGACCAGCACCGACGTCCGGCCGCCCGGCGCGGGACCGCCGATGAGGCCGGGCTCGATCGCACCCTCCTCGGGGGCGACCTCCACCTCGGTGGCGCCGGGAGCGGCGCCCGGGGGCTCGGCCGCCGGCGCACCGCCTGCGGTCTCGACGGCGATGATCGGCGTGCCGACGTCGACCGTCTGGCCCTCGGGCACGAGCAGCTCGGCGACGGTGCCGGCGAACGGCACCGGCAGCTCGACGAGCGACTTGGCCGTCTCGATCTCCACCACGATGTCGTTCACGGCGACGGTGTCGCCGGGCTTGACCTTCCAGGTCACGATCTCGGCCTCGGTGAGGCCCTCGCCCACGTCGGGCAGGCGGAACTGCTGTGATGCCACGGGGTCCCTGCCTCTCTCAGTGGGCGAGCGAGCGGTCGACGGCGTCGAGCACGCGGTCGAGGTCGGGGAGGAACTCCTCCTCGAGCTTGCTGGGCGGGTAGGGCAGGTTGAACCCGCCGACGCGCAGCACGGGGGCCTCGAGGCTGTAGAAGCAGCGCTCGCTGATGCGCGCGGCGATCTCGGCGCCCATGCCCAGGAACGTCGTGGCCTCGTGGACGACGACGAGGTGCCCGGTCTTCTCGACCGACGCGGCCAGGGTGTCGACGTCGAGCGGCGACAGGCTGCGCAGGTCGACGACCTCGAGGCTGCGGCCCTCCTCGGCGGCGGCGGTGGCGGCCTCGAGGCAGGTCTTCACCATCGGGCCGTAGGCGGCGACGGTGACGTGCTCGCCCTCGCGGACGACGCGTGCCTGGTGCAGCGGCATCGCGTCGGCCAGCCCGCGGCCCTCGGGCAGCTCGGCCTTCTCCCAGTAGCGCCGCTTGGGCTCGTAGAAGATCACCGGGTCGTCGCTGGCGATGGCCTGCTGGATCATGAAGTGCGCGTCGACGGGGTCGGCGCAGCAGACGACCCGCAGGCCGGCGGTGTGCGCGAAGTACGCCTCGTTCGACTCGCTGTGGTGCTCGACCGCGCCGATGCCGCCACCGACCGGGATGCGGACGACGACGGGCAGCTTCACGGTGCCGAGCGACCGGGCCCGCATCTTGGCCAGCTGCGACACGATCTGGTCGAACGCCGGGTAGACGAAGCCGTCGAACTGGATCTCGCAGACCGGCCGGTAGCCGCGCAGGGCCATGCCGATCGCGGTGCCGATGATGCCCGACTCGGCGAGCGGTGCGTCGATGACGCGGTCCTCGCCGAAGTCCTTCTGCAGGCCGTCGGTGACGCGGAAGACGCCGCCGAGCTTGCCGATGTCCTCGCCCATGAGCAGCACCTTGGGGTCGGCCTCCATGGCCGCCCGCAGCCCGGTGTTGATCCCCTTGGCCAGCGTGATCTGCGACATCAGCGGCTCCCCTCGGTCTCGAACGACGCGAGGTAGCTGGCGAACTGCGCGCGCTCCTCGGTGACCAGCGGGTGGTCGTCGACGTAGACGTGGTCGAACATCGACAGCGGCTCGGGGTCGGGCAGCGCGAGGCAGCCCTCGCGCACGTGCGCCGCCAGCTGGTCGCTCTCGGTCTGCAGCGCCTCGAGGAAGGCGGTGTCGATCAGCCCGCGCGACTCGAGGAACGCGCGCAGCCGCACGATCGGGTCGCGCTCCTTCCAGACCTCGACCTCGGCCGAGACCCGGTAGCGCGTGGGGTCGTCGGACGTCGTGTGCGCACCCATCCGGTAGGTGAAGGCCTCGATGAACGTCGGGCCGTTGCCGCTGCGGGCGCCCTCGAGCGCGGCCTTGGTGACGGCGTACACGGCGAGGACGTCGTTGCCGTCGACGCGGATGCCGGGGAACCCGAAGCCGCGAGCGCGCTGGTAGAGCGGGATGCGGGTCTGCCGGTCGTTGGGCTCGCTGATCGCCCACTGGTTGTTCTGGCAGAAGAAGACCACGGGGGCGTTCTGCACGCTGGCGAAGACGAAGGCCTCGTTGACGTCGCCCTGCGCGGTCGCGCCGTCGCCGAAGTAGGCGATGACGGCGGCGTCGCGGTCGGGCTCGCCGCTGCCGACCGCGTGGTCGCGCTGCAGCCCCATCGCGTAGCCGGTGGCGTGCAGCGTCTGCGCGCCGATGACGATCGTGTAGAGGTGGAAGTTCTTCTCGTTCGGGTCCCAGCCGCCATGGTTCACGCCGCGGAACAGCCCGAGCAGGTTCAGCGGGTCGACCCCGCGGCACCAGGCGACCCCGTGCTCGCGGTAGGTCGGGAACGCGTAGTCCTGGGGGGCCATCGCCCGACCGGAACCGACCTGCGCGGCCTCCTGCCCGAGCAGGCTCGCCCAGATGCCCAGCTCGCCCTGCCGCTGCAGGGCGGTGGCCTCGGCGTCGACGCGGCGCACCAGCACGAGGTCGCGGTAGATGCCGCGCAGCTCGTCGTCGGTCAGGTGCTCGACGTACCGGTCGAGCTCGGGGTGGTGCACGCGCTCACCCGCGGGGGTGAGCAGCTGGACGAGGTCGGGGCCGCCGTCGATCGTGCTGACGCCTGCCCCCGGCCCGACTGCGCTGTCGGTCACGGAGCTTCTCCTCTGTCGGTCCGCAGCAGGGGGTGGCCCGTCCGCGGAGACCCTGGGTCGCCCGTCCGCGCGACGGGTGGGCCGGCGGACGGGTGTGCGTCGTGAGCGCCTGCGTCGGTGTCACGAGCGTGCACGGGACCAACGTACCGGTCGGTGCGGAGCGCACGTGTCGTGGCCGACGCACAGAGCCGGGGGTCGAACCTGGTGCGGGCCCTACGAGGCGCGGTGCCGGCCCTGGTGCTGCTGCGGCGCGGTGTCGACGTCGCCCTGGGCGTGCCGGGGCTGGTGCTGCCGGGCGTGCCGGGCGGCGCGCTTGGCGTCGCGGTGGGCCGAGTCGACCGAGGCGGCGCGGCGCACCGTGCTGGTGGCGGCGCCCTCGGTGACGGTGGTGGGCCGCGACAGGCGGTTGTCGGCCAGCCGGTCGGTCCAGGCGGTGCCCGACGAGCGGCGGTCGTCGCCCTGCTCGTCGTCCGCCGAGGTGGAGGTCGAGGCGGCCGGCACGACGGGGGTGCTCGACGACGCCGCGGACGGCGCGTCGTACGCACCGGCGGACGGCGTCGGCTCAGCCGGCAGCGCGGTGGTGGGCGAGCTGCTCGGGCCGCTCGGCTGGGTGTCGTCGGGCGACGTCGGGCTCGTGGTCGGGTTCGAGGTCTCGGTGACCGGCGGCGTCGTGGTCGTCGACGACGGGCTCGTCGGCTCGTCCGTCGGCTGCGTCGGGGTGCCGGTGGCCGACGGGGTGTCGGTCGGCGCGGGGGTGTCGGTCGGCGTCGGGGTGTCCGTCGGCGCGGGGGTGTCCGTCGGCGTCGGGGTGTCCGTCGGCGTCGGGGTCACGATCTCGTCGTTGACGGCGGCGACCACGGCCTCGGTCGACGAGCTGGCCACGATGGCGACGGCCGTGTCGCCGACGGGGCTGATGGCGTCGCGGATGACCTCCATCTCGACCGGCGCGTCGGTGACCGCCACGGCCTGCGTCTTGACGACGGACTCGACGCGGGGGTTCAGCTCGCCCGGCAGCTCGTCGTTGAAGACCTGCTTCGACAGGGCGTCGACCTGCTCGGGCGTGGCGCCCGGGTCGGCGCTGGTGAGCTCCTGCACGGCGACGAGGGCGGTCCCGGCCGCGTCGTCGACGGCGCGCTGCACCGAGCCGGGGAGGTTCTCGGCCACGCCGGCCTCGAGCGCCTGGGTCGCTGCGTCGTCGAGGTCGAGCTGCACGCTGAGCCGGCAGGCCACGCTGAAGGCGACGATGTTGCTGGTGGTCGTGACGACCCGGGGGTCGAGCTCGATGCTCAGCGGGCTGTTCGACTGCGTCTTCGTCGGCGTCGGCCGCGTCGGTCGGGGGCTGGTGGGCGGCACGGTGGGGCCGCCGGTGGTGCTGGTGCTCGGGATCGGCGTGCCGGTGGGGCGCGTGGTGGGCGAGGCCGGCGTGGTGGCGGTGCCGGTCGAGCCGACGACCGGCGGCGTGCCGCCGGTCTGACCCGGCTGACCCGGCTGGCCGGCCGACGTGCCGGCGGTCGAGCCCGGCTGCCCGCCGGTGACCGAGGTACCGAGCACGGTCGTGCCCAGCGAGCCGCCGGTGGCGGTGCCGGACGGCGCCCGGCCGGTCGTGGTGGACGACGGCGACGTGGCGTCGGCGGACGGCGACGCCGCGAGCGTGCCGGGCAGCGAGCCGATGGTGCCGAGCGGCGAGACGCGCTCGGAGGTGACGTCGACGCTGCCGTCGCCGCCGCCGATGCCGGACCCGAAGCCCAGGACGGCCACGCCGGCGAGGACGACGGAGGAGAAGGCTGCGACGCCGGCGGCGGGCACGGTGGTGCGGACCCGCAGCACCTTCGGCTCGCGCGTCATCGTCGTCACCTCGTCCCTACCTGTCGGCCCCGGTCCGTGGTCGGACCGTTCCATGGTGTCCTGCTTCGGTGCTGCTCGCTCGGTCCTTGAGCAAATCGATGCAACCACTACCGTGCGGATTCACCTGTTTGCGTTGAGTTACCTAGTGCTCTCTGAGCGTAGGCGGTCGTCACGCTCGGCACCACCGCCTGATCGGACTAGTCAGCCCTGGTCAGCACGGGTACCGCCCGTGCTTCACCCGCCCGGCGCAGCGGTCACCCCGCCGGCGGCGTCCCACCGGTCTGCCCGGCGCGGAACGCTGCGGCGACCTCGAGCAGCCGGTCGTTCGCCTCGATCTCGCCGATCGTCACCCGGACGCCGTCCGTGCCGTAGGGCCGCACGCCGAGCCCGGCGGCGTCGAACGCCTGCGCCAGCGCCTGCGTCTGCTCCCCCACGCCGAACCACACGAAGTTGGCCTGGGTGTCGGACAGGTCCCACCCCTGCTCGCGCAGCGCGGCGACGACCCGCTCGCGCTCGGCGACCAGCACCTCCACCCGCTCGGCCAGCTCGTCGCCGGCGGCGAGGGACGCCACGGCGGCGGCCTGCGCGAGCGAGTTCACCGCGAACGGCAGCGCCGTCTTGCGCAGCGCCGTGGCGACGGGCGGCTGGGCCACTGCATAGCCGACGCGCAACCCGGCCAGGCCGTAGGCCTTGGAGAAGGTGCGCAGCACGGCGACGTTCGGACGCGCCCGCACCAGCGCGAGGGCGTCGGGCACCTCGGGGTCGCGGACGAACTCGGTGTAGGCCTCGTCGACCACGACGAGCACGTCGCGCGGCACCCGGTCGAGGAACCGCTCGAGCTCGTCGGCGTGCACGACCGGCCCGGTGGGGTTGTTCGGGGTGCAGACCAGCACCAGGCGGGTGCGGTCGGTGATCGCGGCGGCCATGGCGTCGAGGTCGTGCCGGGCGCCCGGGCCGAGGGGCACCGGGACGGGGACGGCGCCGGCCAGCTGCACCACGAGCGGATACGCCTCGAACGACCGCCAGGCGAAGACGACCTCGTCGCCGGCGTCGCAGGTCGCGGTCACGACCTGACCGAGCACGCCGACGCTGCCGGTGCCCGTGGCGACGTGGTCGGCGGGCACGCCCAGGTGCGCGGCCAGCGCCTCGACCACCGCGGTCGCCGTGGCGTCGGGGTAGCGGTTGATGGCCTCGGCCGCCTGCTCGACCACCCGCTGCACGCTGGGCAGCGGTGGGTAGGGGTTCTCGTTCGACGACAGCTTGTACGTCGTGACGTCGGTGCGCGGGGCGGCCGGCCGGCCGGCGACGTAGGCGCCGATGGCCTCGACCGAGTCGCGGATGCGGACAGCTGGGACCGGGGCGTCGTCTGCAGCGCTCACGGGCGCCACTGTAGTTGCGGGTCGTGCCACCAGCATGTGGATCCGGCATCGCAGCGTGGACGTCCTGTGACGCTGCGTGGATCGGCCGGACGTTCCTGCACACGAAACGGTCACGAGACCGTCGAATCTTCGGCGCAGGTCTATCCGAGCCACCTGTGGATCACCTAGGTTTCGGCCAGGTCCCGGGTCGGCGATGTGGGCGATTCCTCCCAGTCGTGGCAACGGGTTCCACCTCGTCCCCACGAAGGAGAGATCCGTTGCGTCGTCGAGTCACCGCGGGAGCCGTGAGCGTGCTGCTCGCGGCCGGCGTGGGTGCTGCCTACGGCATGGCACCCGCAGCCGCGTCCGCCCCGGTCGGGCAGCAGCCCACCGTCAAGAAGTCGAAGGCCGTCACCTCCGACGAGCTGACCAACCCCGCCGAGAGCAAGCGCCGCGCGCTGCGGCAGGAGGCCCTCCAGGAGGTCATCGCCGGCAAGGCGAAGCCGGTCACCAAGAACGGCAGCACCGTCGTCAAGCTCGGCAAGGCGGCCACCGCCACCAAGGCCGGCGCCTCCGCGCGCGCCAAGGCCGCCGCCGCTCCCGTGAAGGACCAGTACGTCGAGCTGCGGCGCCAGCAGACCGACCGGATCTTCGTCGTCCTCGCCGAGTTCGGGAACGAGCGCAACCCGAACTACCCCGACCAGGACACCGACCCCGACATCGAGGGCCCCACGACGTTCCAGGGCCCGCTGCACAACGCGATCCCGGAGCCGGACGCGCAGGACAACAGCACGGTGTGGCAGGCGGACTACAACCGCAAGCACTACCAGGACCTGTACTTCGGCAAGAGCGAGAACTCGGTCGCGTCGTACTACAAGAAGCAGTCGTCCGGCCGCTACACCGTCGAGGGCCAGGTCACCGACTGGGTGAAGGTCAAGTACAACGAGGCGCGGTACGGCCGCAGCGACGGCTACCCCTGCGCCACCAACGTCTGCTCGAACACCTGGGCCCTCGTCAGCGACGCCGTGAACCAGTGGGTCGCCGACCAGCGCGCCAAGGGCGTCACCGAGGCCGCGATCGTCAAGAACCTCAAGTCGTTCGACAAGTGGGACCGCAACGACTACGACGGCGACGGCAACTTCAACGAGCCCGACGGCTACATCGACCACTTCCAGATCGTGCACGCCGGCGGCGACCAGGCCGACGGCGACCCGCAGCAGGGTGAGGACGCGATCTGGAGCCACCGCTGGTTCGCCTACTACAACCAGGCCGGCGTCACCGGCCCGGCCGGCAACCTGAACGGCGGCACGCAGATCGCCGACACCGGCCTGTGGGTCGGCGACTACACCATCCAGCCGGAGAACGGCGGGCTCAGCGTCTTCACGCACGAGTTCGGCCACGACCTCGGCCTGCCGGACCACTACGACACCGCCGGCGGCGACAACGGCGTCGAGTACTGGACCCTGATGGCGCAGAGCCGCCTCGGCGCCAAGGGCGACGCCCTCGGCGAGAAGCCGGGCGACCTCGGTGCGTGGGACAAGCTGCAGCTCGGCTGGTTCGACTACGAGATCGTGCCCGCCGGCACCGAGCGCACGCTCGACCTCGGCCCGCACGAGTACAACTCGCCCAAGGCCCAGGGCGTCGTCGTCCCGCTGCCCAAGAAGCGGGTCGTGACCGACCGCGGCGCCCCGGCGTCCGGTCAGTACCAGTGGTACAGCGGCACCGGCAACGACCTCACCTCCACGCTCACCGGCTCGGTGGCGCTGCCCGCGGGCTCGTCGCAGCTGTCGATGAAGGCGCGCTGGAACATCGAGGACTGCGGTCCGAAGGCCGAGGACGCGTGCGACTACGCGTTCGTCGAGGTCGACCCGGGCACCGGCTGGGAGGCCGTCGCGGGCAACATCACCAAGCCGGCCGAGAACAACGGCATCGACGGCGAGCAGGTCGCCTGGACCCCGGCCACCTTCGACCTGTCGAAGTACGCCGGCAAGACGGTGCAGTTCCGCATCCGCTACTCGACCGACCCCGCCCAGGAGGGCAACGAGGACGCCGAGTCGCAGCCGGGCTTCTTCGCCGACGACATCGCGGTGACCGCGGGCGGCACGACGCTGCTCTCGGACGGCGCGGAGTCGGCCGACACGACGCTGGTCGCGGCCGGTGGCTTCAGCCGCATCGGGCAGACCACCTCGCAGGACTTCGACAACTACTACATCGCGTCGAACCGGGTGTACACGTCGTACGACCGGTTCCTGCAGTCGGGTCCGTACAACTTCGGCTTCCTCAACACGAAGCCGAACTTCGTCGAGCACTTCGCGTACCAGCCGGGTCTGCTCGTGACCTACTGGGACACCTCGCGGAGCGACAACAACACCAGCCAGCACCCCGGTGAGGGCCTGATCCTCCCCGTGGACGCGCACCCGCGGCCGAACTACCGCATCGACGGTCTGCCGTGGCGCTCGCGCATGCAGGTCTACGACGCCACCTTCTCGCTGCGGAAGGTCGAGTCGCTGAGCCTGCACGTCAACAGCAAGCCGAGCTACATCCGCGGCGAGGGCCCGGCCACCACGTTCGACGACACCAAGTCGTACTGGTCGCCGGTCACGCCGCAGAGCAGCGTGAAGGTGCGCAACGCCGGTGTGACCATGAAGATCCTGGAGCAGTCCGGGACCTCGCTGAAGGTCGAGATCGGCTCGAAGGCCCCCTCGAAGGGCTGAACCACCAGCAGCACGCGAACGGGCCGGGAGGGCGACCTCCCGGCCCGTTCCGCTGTCTCGGCGCCCGTGGCAGGATCGGCCGGCATGAGCTTCCTCGTGCGGGTCGTGGTGAGCGCCGTCGCGGTCTGGGTGGTGACGCTGCTGCTCCCGGGCGTCGTCGTCGAGGGGCCGCCGGGGGCCATGGGCAGCACGCTCTACGAGGTGCTCACGTTCCTCGCCGTCGGGCTGGTGCTGGCGCTGGTCGACGCGGTGGTGCGGCCGATCGTCAAGACGCTCGCGTTCCCGCTGTACGTGCTGACGCTCGGGCTGTTCTCGGTGGTGGTCAACGCCGCGATGCTCGAGCTGGCGGCCTGGCTGCTCGACCGGACGCGGCTGACGTTCACCATCGACCGGTTCTGGTGGACGGCGGTGCTGGCCGCGGTGATCGTGTCGCTGGTCAGCATGGTGCTGAACGCGGTGCTCCCCGACGGCCGTGACGACGACTGACCCGCGCGACCCGGCGGCGCGCTGCCCCTGCGGGTCGGGCGAGACGTACGGCGCGTGCTGCGGCCGGCTGCACGACGGCACGACGCACGCGGGCACGGCCGAGCAGCTGATGCGCTCGCGCTACAGCGCCTTCGCGGTGGGCGACACGGCGTACCTGCTCGCGACCTGGCACCCCTCCACGCGGCCGGCGACGCTCGAGCTCGACACCGGGACGCGCTGGCGGTTCCTCGAGATCGTGTCGACGTCCGGTGGCGGGCTGCTCGACACCGACGGGGTCGTCGAGTTCCGGGCGCACCACGTGCACGACCGGGCACGCGGCGTCCAGCACGAGGTCAGCCGGTTCACGCGGGTCGACGGCCGCTGGTCCTACGTCGACGGCCGCACCGGCTGACCGACGTCAGACGTGACGACGGCTGGTGACCACGCGGAAGCGGTTCGCCACGAACGCGCCGTCGGTGTACGCCGAGTTCGCCGCGGGGTTGGCGCCGGTGCCGTGCAGGTCGCTGAACGCCGCGGTCTGGTTGACGAACACCGCGCCGTTCAGGTTCTCGGACAGCGCCACGCCGGCGTCGGCGGCCGCCTCGCGCGCGTCGTCGATCACCTGCTCGGACGTCGAGTAGACGGCCGCCGTCATCGCGCCGTGCTCGCGCACCGTCTCGGTGAACCGGCGCAGCGACTGCTCGGTGGAGTCGGTCGCGACGAGCAGCACGACCGGCCCGAAGCACTCCTGCTCGTAGACCTTCGCGGCCTCGACGTCGACCGCCACCAGGCCCGGCGTGCGGACGACGGCGTCGGGGTAGGTGGGGTGCGCGACCTGCCGCGAGTCGAGCACGACGCGGCCGCCGGCGGTGTCGGCGAGCGCGGCCAGCCCGGCGGCCCCCGCGCGCACGGTGTCGTTCACCGTGGCACCGAGCACCTCGACGGCCTTCGCGTCGTCGCCGGTCAGCCGCTGCACCGCCTGCCCGAGCCGGTCGGCGAGCTCGTCGAAGGTCAGGTGGCCCTCGTCGGTGTCGACGCCGTCGCGCGGCACGTAGACGTTCTGCGGGGTGGTGCACATCTGCCCGCTGTACAGCGAGAACGAGAACGCGAGGTTGCCCAGGGCGCCGCGCAGGTCGGGCACCGAGTCGATCACGACGGTGTTCACGCCGGCCTTCTCCGTGTGCACCTGCTTGCCGGCGCCGCCGGCCTCTCGCTCGAGCCACGCGCCGAACGTCGGGCCACCGGTGTAGTCGATCACCCGCACCGTCGAGGCGAGCGCGAGCGTCTTCGCCAGGCCCTCGCCGTCGGCCTCGGCGGCCAGCGTCACCAGGTCGGGGCTGAAACCGCTGTCGCGCAACGTCTCTCGGATGGCAGCGACGCTGATCGCCAGCGGCAGCACGGCGCGCGGGTGCGGCTTGACGACGACGGCGTTGCCGGTGGCCAGCGAGGCGAAGAGCCCCGGGTAGCTGTTCCACGTCGGGAACGTGTTGCACCCGATCACCAGTGCGACGCCGCGCGGCACGACGCGGTAGTCCTTCTGCATGCGCAGCGGCTCGCCCTTCGCGGGCTTCTCCCACACGACGGACGCCGGCACCCGGCGCTGCTCGAAGAGGGCGTAGGCGATCGCCTCGAGGGCGCGGTCCTGCGCGTGCGGCCCGGCCGCCTGGAACGCCATGACGAACGGTTGCCCCGCCGTGTGCATCACCGAGTGCGCGATCTCGAACGAGCGGGCGTGGATGCGGTCGACCGCCTCGAGGCACACGGCGGCGCGCACCTCGGGGCCGGCGTCGCGCCACGCCCGCTGGCCCGCGGTGACCGCGCTCAGCAGCCGGTCGACGTCCTGGTGCGGGTACTCGACGCGCAGCTGCGGGCCGAACGGCGACACCTCGGCGCCCACCCAGCCGTCGGTCGCGGGCTGGTCGGCGAGCGCCTCGAAGCGCCGGGTCAGGTGCGCCTCGAACGCCTGCTGGCCGGCGGCGGCGGCCCCCTCGCCGTACACGCGCGGCGACGGCGACTCGGGGTAGCGCGAGTGGTACGACCGGTCGCCCACGGCCTGCAGCGCGGCCTCCAGGGCCTCGCGGTGGGTCTCGACGAGCGCCTTCGCCGCGCTCGGGGCGGTGTCGGGCACGGGGTGCGGGGCCGGGGCGTACGTCGTCGTCGCGCTCATGGTGCGAGGGTATGCCTCGCGACGGGGCAGGGTGGCCGCGACGTGGAGGGCACCGAGGCAGGGAGGGCAGGGCTGTGGGCACGGTCGAGGCCGGGGCGCCGGTCGGCGTGGTGGGCGCGGGCACGATGGGCGCGGGCATCGCGCTGGTGGCGGCGCAGGCGGGGCACCCGGTGCTGCTGCTCGACGCGCGCGCGGGCGCGGCCGACGACGCCGTCCGGTCGCTGCGCGAGAAGCTGACGCGGCTGGGAGCCCGCGGCAAGGTCGACCCGGACGACGCCGCCGCGGCCGGCGAGCGGCTGCAGGTCGCGAGCGCCGTGGCCGACCTGGCCGGGTGCCGGCTGGTGGTCGAGGCCGTCGTCGAGGACCTCGCCGTGAAGCGCGACCTCTTCGCCGGGCTCGAGCAGGTGGTGGCCGACGACGCGCTGCTCGCCACCAACACGTCGTCCATCTCGGTGACCGCCGTGGCGGCCCGGCTGGCGCGCCCCGAGCGCGTGGTGGGCCTGCACTTCTTCAACCCGGCCGACCGCATGCGACTGGTCGAGGTGGTGCGCGGCGACGCGACGTCCGACGCGGTGGTCGAGACCGCCGTCGAGCTGGCCCGGGCCTGGGGCAAGACGCCCGTCGTGTGCACGTCGACGCCGGGGTTCATCGTGAACCGGGTGGCCCGGCCGTACTACGGCGAGGCGCAGCGCATGGTCGAGGAGGGCGTCGCAGACCCCGCGACCATCGACGCCGTGCTGCGCGAGGCCGGCGGGTTCCCCCTCGGGCCCTTCGAGCTCACCGACCTCGTCGGCCAGGACGTGAACCTCGCGGTGTCGCGCTCGGTGTGGGAGCAGACCTTCCACGACCCGCGCTACGCCCCGACCGTGTTCCAGCAGCGCCTCGTCGACGCCGGGCGGCTCGGCCGCAAGACCGGCCAGGGGGTGTACCGGTACGCGGACGGCAAGGCGGTCGACGCCGAGCCGTCGACCGAGCCGCCGCGCCCGGCGCCGCAGTCGGTGGTCGTGCACCGGTTCTCGGACGAGCCGCCGTTCGGCCCGATGGAGGCGTTCCTAGACCGCATCCGCGCGGCCGTCTCCGTCACCACCATCGAGCTCGACGACGACGAGGACCCCTTCGCGAGGCCGGGCGTGGCCCTGCCCGGCGGGGTGGTGCTGCAGGCCACCGACGGTTCGACGGCCGCGGAGGCCGCAGACGAGGAGGCCGTGGTGCTCCTCGATTGGGCGTTCGACCCGGCGACGTGCACGCGCGTCGCCCTCACCCCCAGCCCGGAGTGCCCCGAGACGGCGCTGCACGCGGCGGTCGGGCTCTGCCAGGCGACTGGCGCGAGCGTCAGCGTGCTGCGCGACGGGTTCGGAGCCGGACCGGTGGCACGCACGGTCTCTATGCTCGTCAACGAGGCAGCGGACGTCGTGCTGCGGGGCGAGGCGACGGCTGACGACGTCGACACGGCGATGGCGCTCGGCACGGGCTACCCCATCGGCCCGCTGGCCTGGGGCGATCGGATCGGCACACCGGTCGAGGACGTGCTCGACTCGCTGGACCACTCGGTCGGCACCGGCAGGTACCGCATGAGCCGGGCCTTTCAGCTGGGGCTGCTCCGTGAGCTCTGACGAGGACGTCGCCGAGCGCGGCGCGCGGGCGATGCTGGCGGCCGACCGGGCGTCGGCTGCGCTGGGCATGGAGCTGCTCGCGGTGTCGCCGGGCCGGGCGACGGTGCGGATGACCGTGCGCCCCGACATGGCCAACGGGTACGACGTCGCGCACGGCGGGCTGGTGTTCGCGCTCGCCGACACCGCGTTCGCGGTCGCCTGCAACACGCACGGCGTGGTCACGGTCGCGGCGGGGGCCGACGTGACGTTCGTGTCGTCGGCGCGGGTGGGCGACGTGCTGGTCGCCGAGGCGGTGGAGACCGACGTGTTCGGGCGCAGCGGGCTGACCGACGTCCGGGTGACGCGGGAGGCGGACGGCGGGGTGGTCGCCGTGTTCCGCGGGCGCAGCCGCTCGCTCGGGCGGCCGATCGAGGAGCAGGATGCGTCCCGTGCCTGAGATCCACGTGACCCGCGACGACGTGCACCGCGAGGACTTCGACCTGGCGCTGCCCGAGCGCGAGAGCCTGATGGCGTTCATCCGGTGGCAGCGCGACACGCTGCGGCTGAAGTGCGCCGACCTCACCGCCGAGCAGCTCGCGCAGCGCCCGGTGCCGCCGTCCGCGATGTCGCTGCTGGGCATCGTGCGGCACATGGCCGACGTCGAGCACGGCTGGTTCGTGCAGAGCGTCGCCGGGCTCGACGAGCCGCCGCCGTACCGCACGGAGGACGAGCCGGACGCCGACTGGGCCGGCGCGGTGGCCGACGACGACGTCGTCCGCGACGCGTTCGCCCGTTGGACGGCGGCGTGCGAGCGGTCCGACCAGATCGCCGCCGGGCTCGACCTCGACGCCACCACGCAGATGGACGAGTGGACGATGAGCCTGCGCTCGCGGCTGCTGCACTCCATCGAGGAGTACGCGCGGCACAACGGTCACGCCGACCTGATCCGCGAGCAGGTCGACGGCCGCACCGGCGAGTAGCTTCCCGAGGCTGGCGCACCGCTCCAGGGGTGTGCACGCCCCTCGAACGGTGCGCCCACCCACTTCACGTGGCGCGCGATCGGGGGCCGCGCGAGGGTGGGGGCCATGACGAGGTTCGGGTACACCCTGATGACCGAGCAGGCCGGTCCGAAGCAGCTGGTGCGCGACGCGGCCGCCGCCGAGCAGGCCGGGTTCGACCTGCTGGTGAGCAGCGACCACTACTCCCCCTGGTTGTCGGCGCAGGGGCACGCGCCGTACGCGTGGACGGTGCTGGGCGCCGTCGCGCAGGTGACCGAGCGGGTCGAGCTGATGACCTACGTGACCTGCCCGACGATCCGGTACCACCCCGCGATCGTCGCCCAGAAGGCCGCGACGCTCGGGCTGCTGAGCGACAACCGGTTCACCCTCGGCCTGGGCGCCGGCGAGAACCTGAACGAGCACGTGGTCGGCGGCGGCTGGCCGTCGGTGCGGGTGCGCCAGGAGATGCTGGCCGAGGCGATCGAGATCATCGGCGGGCTCTTCGACGGCGAGCACCCGTTCGACTACACCGGTCAGCACTTCCGGGTCGAGTCCGGCCGGCTGTGGGACCTGCCCGAGCAGCGGGTGCCCGTGGCCGCCGCCGTCAGCGGCGAGCGGTCGATCGCCCGGTTCGCGCCGATGACCGACCACCTCGTGGCGGTCGAGCCCGAGGCCGAGCTGGTGCAGGGCTGGGCGAAGGCGCGGTCGGACGCCGGCAAGCCGCAGTCGCGCACCATCGGCCAGATCCCGGTGTGCTGGGGCCCCGACGAGGACGCCTGCGTGCAGACCGCCCACGAGCAGTTCCGCTGGTTCGGGGGCGGCTGGGCCGTGAACGCCGACCTGCCGACCACGCGCGGCTTCGCGGGCGCGACGCAGTTCGTGCGCCCCGAGGACGTCGCCGAGTCGATCCCCTGCGGCCCCGACGTGTCGAAGATCGTCGAGGCCGTGAAGCCGTTCTGGGAGGCCGGGTTCAGCGACGTCGCCCTCGTGCAGGTGGGCGGCGACTCGCAGTCGGAGTTCCTGCGGGTGGCCGAGTCGGAGATCCTGCCTGCACTGCGCGAGGCGTCGTCCTCGTAGGCTGCGCCGCGTGCAGCGGAGTGCGGGGGTGGGTGTCGCCGCCGCGCTCGGGGCGGCCGGGCTGTTCTCGGTCAACGCCACGGTCAGCAAGGTGGTGCTCGGCGACGGGCTGACGCCGATCCAGCTGGTGTCGGCCCGCTCGGCCGGTGCCGCCGTGCTGCTGCTGGCGTTCACCGCGCTCACCCGGCCGGCGGCGCTGCGGATCGGCCTGCGCGAGCTGGGGTTCCTCGCCGTCTACGGCGTCACCGGCATCGCGATGGTGCAGTGGCTCTACCTCGTCGCGATCGCCCGGATGCCGGTCGGCGTGGCGCTGCTGCTCGAGTACACGGCCCCGCTGATGGTGGCGCTGTACGTGCGGGCGTTCCGCGGCGAGCAGGTGCGGCGGCGCATGTGGTGGGCGCTGGCGCTCGCGCTGACCGGCCTCGCCGTGGTCGCCCAGGTGTGGTCGGGCCTCACCCTCGACGGCATCGGCGTGCTCGCCGGGTTCGGTGCCGCCGCCGCGCTCGGCGCCTACTACCTCCTGGGCGAGCGCGGCATGGGCAGCCGCGACCCGGTGTCGCTCATGGCCTTCATCTTCACGTTCTCGGCGCTGCTCTGGGCGGTCGTCGAGCCGTGGTGGCGGTTCCCGTTCGGCCTGCTCGCCGACCACGTGCAGGTGCTGCCCGGCGTCGCGACCACCGCGCCGGTCTGGCTGCTGGTGATCTGGGTGTGCGTGCTCGGCACCGTCGCGCCGTTCGGGCTCGTGCTGGTCGCGGTGCGGCACATCGGCCCGACGCGCACCGGCATCGTCTGCATGGTCGAGCCGGTGACGTCGGGCCTGGTCGCGTGGGTCGTGCTGGGTGAGGTGCTGACCGGCGTGCAGCTGCTCGGCGCCGCGGTCGTGCTGGTGGCCGTCGGGCTCGCGGAGACGGCACGGCGTCGTCACGACGACGCCGTGCCGCTGCCCGAGGGCGTCGCGCCTAGCTGACCCGCGACCGCAGGAAGTCCAGCGTGCGCTGCCAGGCCAGCGTCGCGTCGTCCGGCGAGTAGGTGCCGAGGCGGTCGGTGTCGTTGTGGAACGCGTGCCCGGCGTCGTAGTAGAAGAACTCGACGTCGCCGCTCGACTCGTCGCGGATCTGCTGCTCCTGCGCCCGAGCCTGGTCGACCGGGTAGGCCTCGTCGCGCTCGCCGTAGTGGCCCTGGACGGCCGCGGTCAGCGTCGTGTACTGGTCGGGCACGGCCGGTCCGACGCCGTAGAACGCGACCGCGGCGCTGACCTTGTCGCCCTGCTGCGTCGCGAGCTGCAGCACGAAGCCGCCGCCCATGCAGAAGCCCACCGCGCCGACCGTCGACGACGTGACGGCCTGGTGCGCCAGCAGGTAGTCGACCGCACCGCCCAGCGCGCGCGCCGAGGAGTCCACCGGCAGCTTCGACATGTACTCGCCCGCGGTGTCGGCGTCGTGCGCCACCTTGCCGCCGTACAGGTCGGGGGCGAGCGCCACGAAGCCCTCGGCGGCCAGCCGGTCGACGACGTCGGCGAGGTGGTCGTCGAGGCCCCACCACTCCTGCACGACGATCACGCCGGGGCCGCTGCCGGACGCCGGCTTGGCGAGGTAGCCGTGGGCCTGGCCGCCGCCGCTGGGGAAGTGCACGTTCTGTCGCGGGTTGTCGGTGGAGCCGGTGGGCTCGGGTGCGTCGCTCATGCCCCGGACCATAGGACGGCGCCGACCGGGCCGCGCGGTGGCCGCTGCGGCAGGCGCGCCTACGCTGGTGACATGAGCGCCACCACCCCCGTGCAGTCCCCGGCAACCCGCCCGAGCCCGGTCCGCGACAAGGGCGACCGACCTCGGGTCGTGGTGGTCGGCGGTGGGTTCGCCGGCCTGTGGGCGGTGCGCGAGCTGAGCGTGGCCGACGTCGACGTGCTGCTCGTCGACCGCAACGCGTACAACACCTTCCAGCCGCTGCTCTACCAGGTGGCCACCGCCGGCCTGAACCCCGGCGACGTCACCTACGCGCTGCGGGCGTTCACCAGCAGGTTCCGCAACGCGGACTTCCTGCGCGCCGAGGTCACCAGCGTCGACCCCGACGGCAAGGAGATCGTCACCCACAGCGGCGACCGCATCCCGTTCGACTTCCTGGTCGTGGCCTGCGGCGTCGGCGCGAACTTCTTCGGCATCCCGGGTGCGCAGGAGCACGCGCAGACCATGTACACGCGCACCGGGGCGCTCGCCGTCCGCGACCGCGTGCTGACCGCCATCGAGGACGCCGCGCAGGGCAAGCCGGGGGCGATCGACCCGACCGTCGTGGTCGTCGGCGGCGGCGCGACCGGCGTCGAGATGGCCGGGGCGCTCGCCGAGCTGCGCAACGCGGCCGTGCCGATCGCCTACCGCGAGCTCGACCCCGAGCGGGTGCAGATCGTGCTGGTCGAGATGGCCGACGGGCTGCTGCTGCCGTTCAAGAAGAAGCTGCAGGAGTACACGCTGAAGGAGCTGCGCAAGCGCGGTGTCAACGTGCGGCTGCGGACGACGGTCGAGGAGGTCCGCGAGGACGCCGTCGTCGTGAAGCGGCCGGACGGCGAGCACGAGACCATCCCGTGCGCCTCGGTGATCTGGGCCAGCGGCGTCTCGGCGAACACCCGCATCGGCGACTGGGAGCTGCCCAAGGGCAAGGGCGGCCGCGTCGAGACGAACCCCGACCTGTCGGTCGTCGGCTACCCGTACATCTTCGCCGTGGGCGACGTCGGCATCGGCCACGACGACCCGCTGCCGCAGCTGGCCCAGCCGGCCATCCAGGGCGGCAAGCACGCCGGCGTCCAGATCCGGCGGACGCTCGCCGGGTCGCCCACGCAGAAGTTCACGTACCACGACAAGGGCATCATGGCGACGATCGGTCGCAACGACGCCGTCGTGCAGTTCCCGTTCGGCGCCACGCTGAAGGGTCCGCTGGCCTGGCTGTCGTGGCTCGCGCTGCACATCGTCTACCTGATCGGCAACCGCAACCGCTTCTCGACGCTGATCAACCTGGCCGCCCGCTACCTCAGCTGGCCGCGCAGCAGCCTGAACATCGTGGTCGGCGACTCGACCGACTGAGGCGTCAGGGCAGACGGTACGTCGCGTCGGGGACGTCCGTCACCAGCATGTAGCCCGGCGCGTGGGTGATCGCGAACGGCGGGCGGGAGGCCATGAGCGCCGCCTGCGGGGTGACGCCGCAGGCCCAGAACACCGGCACGTCGCCGGGCTGCGACTCGACGGCGTCACCGAAGTCGGGGCGGCTCAGGTCGGCGATGCCCAGCGACTCGGGCGAGCCGACGTGCACCGGGGCACCGTGCACCTGCGGCATCCGGCCGGTCACCTGCACCGCGGTGACGACGAGCTCGGCGGGCACCGGGCGCATCGACACCACCAGCGGGCCCGACAGGCGCCCGGCCGAGCGGCAGTCGCGGTTCGTGCGGTACATCGAGACGTTGCGGCCCTGCTCGATGTTGCGCACCGGCACCCCGGCGTCGAGCAGCGCCGACTCGAAGCTGAAGCTGCAGCCGATGAAGAACGTCACCAGGTCGTCGCGCCACAGGTCGACGACGTCCGAGGGCTCGTCGACCAGCTCGCCGTCGCGCCAGACGCGGTAGCGCGGCAGGTCGGTGCGCAGGTCGGCGCCCGGTGCGAGCACCGTCGTCGTCGCGCCCGGGTCGGTGACGTCGAGCAGCGGCACCGGCTGGGGGTTGCGCTGGCCGAACAGCAGCATGTCGAAGGCCCACTCCTTCGGCAGCATCACCATGTTGGCCTGGGTGAACCCGGTCGCCCAGCCGGTGGTGGGCACCTCCAGGCCGTCGCGGTAGCGGGCGCGGGCCTCGGCGGGCGAGGCGGCGGCCGCCTCGATCGGGTCGACGTGCGTGACGGTCATGGGGTCTCCCTCTGGACGACGGACGCCGCGAGCGCCGGGCCGATGACGGACCCGAAGGCCTCGACGTGGGCCGTGGGCAGCTCGTAGTGGTTGGCCCAGGTGTGGGCCGGGAACAGGAAGACGCCCCGCAGGCCGAGCTCGGCGCGGGCGCGCACCAGCCGCTCGGCGCACTCCTCGGCGCTGCCGAACAACCCGAACGCGTCGGTGATCCGGTCGGCGGTCGCGTCGTCGAGCGCGGCGGGGTCGAAGTCGTCGGGCAGGTCGATGCCGGCCGCGCGCAGCCAGTGCAGGTTCGACGCGCTCGGGTAGCGCAGCCACTGCTGCTCGCCGCGGAAGAACGACCGCGGCCAGGCGCGCGACTGCTCGGTGCCGCCGAGACCGAACGGCACGATGAGCACCTCCTCGAGCGACGCCGGGTCGCGCCCGGCCCGTTCGGCCCCGCGGCGCACGCACGCCCGCGCCGCCTCGACGGACGCCGGGTCGAGGCCGACCAGCATCAGGTAGCCATCGGCCACCTCGCCGGCCAGCTCGAGCAGCTTCGGGCCGGAGGCGAGCACCAGCACCCGCGAGCCGGTCTCGGGGCGGCGGTACAGCTCGAGGTCGTGGCCGTCGAGGGTCGCGCGGCCCTCGCCGAGCAGCCCACGCAGGGCGAGCACGACCTCGCGCAGCCGCTCGCGCCGGGCCCTGGGCTCACCGGCCTTCTCGACCGACAGGAACCCGGGAGCGACGGTCAGGACGGCGCGGCCGGGCGCCAGCTCGTCGAGCGAGCTGACCAGCGACGCCAGCACCAGCGGGTGCCGGGTCGCGACGTTCGAGGTCGCCGGGAACAGCGACAGCCGCTGCGTGCGCGAGGCCATCGCCGCGAGCGCCATGTAGGCGTCGCGGCCGGTGTGGTGGTGGTCGGGCACGCCGACGCCGGTCAGCCCGGCGGCCTCGCAGGTGGCGGCGAACTCGGCCAGCTCGGGCAGCGGGCGGCCGAGCGGCACCCGGATGCCGACGTCCAGCCCGAGGCCGGTCACCGGGCCACCGCCTCGGCGTCGAGGCGGCCGATCGGCCGCGGGCTGCTGCGCGCCCGGTAGGCCGCGAGCAGCTGGTGCTGCGAGTCGTCGAGGTAGCGGCCCAGCTCGTCGGCTGCGCCCGCCGCGTCACCGCGCTGCAGCTGCTCGAGCAGCGCGCGGTTCTGGCGGACGTACCGCTCGTGCAGCTCGCGGGGGCTGGCGACGACGTGGAAGACCAGCCGCAGCTCGGCGAGCAGCCGCCGCATCAGGGCGTCGGTGCGTGGGCTGCCGGCCAGCTGCACGAGCCGCTGGTGGAAGTGCATGTTCGCGGTGCCGACCGCCGTCCAGTCGTCGGCCGCGACCGCGGCGTCGGCGGCGTCGACCTCGGCGGCGACCAGCGCGAGCACGGCCGCGTCGGGGTCGTTGGCGCCGCGCACCGCGTCGCACTCGACGAGGCGCCGCAGCCGGTAGAGGTCGACGAGGTCGGCCGGCTCGAGGGTGGCGACGAACACCCCGCGGTGCAGGTGGTGCACGAGCAGCCCGTCGTGGCCCAGCAGGCGGAACGCCTCGCGCAGCGTGTTGCGGGAGACGCCGAGGTCGGCGCCGAGGCGCTCCTCCGACAGCTGGGCGCCGGGGCGCAGGTCGCCGTCGGTGATGCGGTGGCGCAGCGCCTCCGCGACGCGCTCGGCGGTGGTCGACCGGTCGCTGGGCACGACCCAACCCTGCACCCTCTTGTCGGATTGTTCAACAACCAGTACGTTCCCGAATTGCCCGGTTTCGATGACGAACCGTTCGAGAGGCCCCCGATGCCCCGACCCGTCCCACCTCGCCCCGGCGCAGTGCGCCGTCCACGAACCGCACGCGTGGCCGCCCTGGCCGCCACCGCACTCGGTCTCGGCGTCCTCGCCGTCGCGACCCCCGCCCTGAGCAGCCAGGCCGCACCGAAGGGCCCGCGCACCACGCTCACCGCCCGCTGCCTCGACCCCGAGGTCGCCCTCTCGGTCGAGGAGCGCCGGCTCGAGAACCGGCTGCCCGACCCGGCCGACCCCTCGAAGCTGCAGCGCAGCCCGTTCGCCCGGCAGATGATCGTCGGAGCGGGCTTCCAGCGCTTCGGTCCCGCGCTCGTGCAGGACCTCTGCGGCACCCGCAGCCTCGCCGCGGCCCAGCGCCTCGCCCGCACCGAGGGTCGTGCCCTGTGGCGGCAGGCCGTCGCCCGGGCACAGGGCAAGGGCACCGTCCGCGGGTCGTTGCCGTCCAGCGACGACCGCCCGCTCTACTGGACCCGCCTGCAGGCCACCGCGGCCCTGCGCCAGTGGGAGCCGCCGTTCCGCATGACGGCCAAGCAGCGCCGCGGGCTGATCACCACGTTCGACAAGGCCGCGCGCGGCATGACCGACATCTCGTTCCCCGCGGGGAGGACGAAGCAGCGGGTGATCGTGAGCGGCTTCGACCCCTACACGCTGGACGGCGGCCCGGCCGGCACCGCGGTCGGCGCGACGGGCAACAACATCCGGCACGGCAACCCGTCCGGCGCCATCGCGCTGTCGCTCGACGGCACCACGAGGCGGAACCCCGACGGCACGAAGCAGTACGTGCAGGCCTACACGCTGCCGGTGAACTACACCGAGTTCGCCGCCGGCTACCTCGAGGACACCGTCGGCCCGCTGATGACGGCCGGACGCCGCACGCGCGTCACCGCGTCGGTCACCGTCAGCCAGGCGGGCGGCTCGCAGTTCGACCTCGAGCAGTGGAACGGTCGCTACCACGGGCCCTACCCCGGCAACGACCTCAGCCAGCCGTGCCCGCTGCGGCCGGACGGCACGCCGCAGCTCGCCGTCGAGGACCACGGCTGCAACACGCAGGTGGTCCCGCGCTGGGGTGGCCCGAGGGTGTTCCAGCTGCAGAACCCGCCGCAGTGGACGACGTCCAGCCTGCCGATCGGGGCGATGATCCGCGCGAACACGGGCCAGAACGTGCCGCGCCCCCCCGGTGACACCTGGCCCGACCAGTCGGTGGCGTTCGGTGTCGTCTGGCACACGAACTACGACGAGTTCCCCGACTGCACGAAGCGCACCGTCGTCACCCGCAACACCCCCGTGCCCGTCGAGTACCCGCCGTCGTCCGCGCCGGTGCCGCCCGACCCGCACTCGTGCGCGTACAACGGCGGCGGGGGGAACTACCTGTCGAACGAGAGCGCGTACCGCAACACGCTGCTGCGCGACCGCCTGAACCTCGACATCCCGGCCGGGCACATCCACACGCCCGGCATGCAGGTGTTCGACCAGGGCGACCTCTACCAGGTCAGCGACGCCACGTTCGACGCGTGGCGACTGGCCATCGTGCGCCAGGCGCAGCAGCTCGTGCACGTGGTCGGCGCCCAGAGCTGATCCCGCAGACCGGCCGGGCCGGCGGGACCCCGACGTCCCGCCGGCACGGCCGCACCACACCTCCCACGACGCAAAGGTTGATCGATGTCCAGCACCCCGCCCGAGCCCGACGTGGCCGACGAGGAGACCGCGTCCGGCAAGATGAAGGCGAGCACCCGGTCGACCCTGCTCGGCGCCATGTTCCTCATGGCCACCTCGGCGATCGGGCCGGGCTTCATCACCCAGACCACGACCTTCACCGTGCAGCTGGGCGCGGCCTTCGCGTTCGCGATCGTCGTCTCGATCCTGCTCGACATCGCCCTGCAGCTGAACGTCTGGCGCGTCATCGGCGTCTCCGGACGTCGCGCGCAGGAGCTCGGCAACCTGGTGGCCCCCGGCCTGGGCTGGGTGATGGCCGCGCTGCTCGTCGTCGGCGGCCTGGTGTTCAACGTCGGCAACGTCAGCGGCGCGGGGCTCGGCACCGACGCGATGCTCGGGCTCGACCCGAAGATCGGCGGGGCGATCTCGGCCGTCATCGCGATCGGCATCTTCCTGTCGCGCCGGGCCGGCGTCGCCGTCGACCGCATCGTGGTGGTGCTCGGGGCGCTGATGATCCTGCTGACCCTGTACGTCGCGATCACCTCGGGCCCGCCGGTCGGCACGGCGCTGAAGAACGTGGTGCTGCCCGAGCAGGTCGACGTGCTGGCCATCACCACGCTGGTCGGCGGCACCGTCGGCGGGTACATCGTCTACGCCGGGGCGCACCGCCTGCTCGACTCCGGCGTGAGCGGCGTGCGGCACGTCCGCGACATCACCCGCGGCTCGGTGACCGGCGTCATCGTCACCGGCATCATGCGGATCGTCCTGTTCCTGGCGATCCTCGGCGTGGTCGCCGGCGGCGCGAAGCTCGACCCGGCGCGGCAGGCGGCGAACGCGTTCGAGATCGCGGCCGGCGAGGTGGGCCTGCGGATCTTCGGCATCGTGCTGTGGGCGGCCGCGATCACCAGCGTCATCGGCGCGTCCTACACCTCGGTCTCGTTCATCACCTCGCGCACGCGCACCAGCGACCGCACCCGCACGATGCTCGTCGTCGCGTTCATCGCGGTGTCGACGATCGTGTTCGTCGCCGCCGGCACCGCGCCGGCCACGCTGCTGGTCTTCGCCGGCGCGTTCAACGGCGTGCTGCTGCCCGTCGGCATCGGCATCCTGCTGTACGTCGGGTGGCGCCGCACCGACCTGCTGCAGGGCTACCACTACCCGAAGTGGCTGCTGACGATCGGCACCCTGGCGTGGCTGGTCACGCTGTACCTCGCGGTGCGCTCGATCGGCCCCGTCATCGACCTGTTCAAGTAGGAGGACGCCGTGAGCACCATCGACCTGAACAGCGACCTCGGCGAGGGCTTCGGCCACTGGACGCTGGGCGACGACGACGCGCTGCTCGGCGTGGTCACCAGCGCCAACGTGGCCTGCGGGTTCCACGCGAGCGACCCGCTCATCATGCGGCGGGTGTGCGACCGCGCCGTCGAGACCGGCGTCGCGATCGGTGCCCAGGTCGGCTACCGCGACCTGCCGGGCTTCGGACGTCGGTTCATCGACATCGAGCCCGAGGCGCTGGCCGCCGACGTGATGTACCAGCTCGGGGCGCTCGACGGCTTCGCCAGGGCGAGCGGCTCGCGGGTGCGGTACGTGAAGCCGCACGGCGCGCTGTACAACACGATCGTGCACCACGAGGAGCAGGCCGCTGCCGTGGTCGAGGCCGTCACGGCGTACGACCGCACGCTGCCGGTGCTCGGCCTGCCCGGTTCGGCGTGGCTGCGGCTCGCCGGTGAGGCCGGGCTGACCACGGTGCAGGAGGCGTTCGCCGACCGCGCCTACACGCCGGAGGGCACCCTGGTGTCGCGTCGGCTGCCGGGGGCGGTGCTGCACGACAAGGACGTCATCGCCGAGCGCTGCGTGGCCATGGCCACCGGGCAGCCCGTCACCGACGTCGAGGGTGGGTCGCTCACCATCGAGCCGGCCTCGATCTGCGTGCACGGCGACACCCCTGGCGCGGTCGAGATCGCGCGCGCCGTGCGCGAGGCGCTGACCGCCGCCGGCGCGACGCTGCAGCCGTTCGCCTGATGCGCATCCTGCCGAGCGGCAGCACCGGGCTGCTGGTCGAGCTCGACGACCTCGACGACGTGCTCGCGCTGCACGCCGGGCTCTCCGGAGCGCTGCCGGACGGCGTGCTCGACGTCGTGCCCGCCGGGCGGACGATCCTCGTGGTGACCGACCCCGACGTCACCCCGCTCGCCGACGTGACCGCCGCCGTGCGCGCGGCCACGCCCCGGCCCGGCGCCCGGGGCGGGGGCGACCTCCTCGAGGTGCCCGTGGTCTACGACGGCGAGGACCTCGACGACGTCGCCGGGCTGCTCGGCTGCGACCGCGCCGAGGTGGTGCGCCGGCACACCGGGCAGGAGTGGACCGTCGCGTTCTGCGGCTTCGCACCCGGCTTCGGCTACCTCGTCTCGCGGGACGGCGGCTGGGACGTACCGCGCCGCAGCAGCCCGCGCACGAAGGTGCCTGCGGGCGCGGTGGCGCTGGCCGGCGAGTTCAGCGGGGTGTACCCGCGCGCCTCGCCCGGCGGCTGGCAGCTGCTCGGCCGCACGGAGCTCGCGGTGTTCGACCTCGACCGCGAGCCCGCCGCGCTGCTCACCCCCGGCCGGCCGGTGCGCTTCGTCGACGTCACTGGCGAGGGGTCGTGAGCGCCCTCGCCGTCGTCGCACCCGGTCCGCTCACCACGGTGCAGGACCTCGGCCGGCCGGGGCGGGCCGCGCTCGGCATCGGCCGCTCCGGAGCCTGCGACCGCGCCGCCCTCCGGCTGGCGAACCGGCTCGTGGGGAACCCCGAGGGTGCCGCCGCGCTCGAGACCACGCTCGGCGGCCTCGCGGTGCGCGCCGAGCAGGACGTCGTCGTCGCGCTCGCCGGCGCGCGCTGCCCGGGTGCCGACCACCTCGCGCCGGTGCACCTGCGGGCGGGCGACGAGCTGCGGCTCGGGGTGCCGGCCGCCGGCGTGCGCACCTACCTCGCCGTGCGCGGCGGCGTCGACGTGCCGCCGGTGCTCGGCTCGCGGTCGAGCGACCTGCTCTCGGGGCTCGGACCCGACCCGCTGCGCGAGGGCGACCTGCTGCCCGTCGGGCCGGCGTCCGGGCCGATGCCCGGGGTCGACCTGGCGGCCGTGCCCGAGCCGGCCGACGGCGTCGTCACCCTGCCGGTGCTGGAGGGGCCGCGCCGCGACTGGTTCACCGACGCCGGCTGGGCCGGCCTGCTCGGGCAGACGTTCGCGGTGAGCCACGAGAGCAACCGGGTCGGGCTGCGGCTCGAGGGCGAGCCGCTCGAGCGTCGCCGCGAGGGCGAGCTGCCGAGCGAGGGCATGGTGCGCGGGGCGCTGCAGGTGCCGCCGTCCGGTCTGCCCGTGCTGTTCCTCGCCGACCACCCGGTCACCGGCGGGTACCCGGTCATCGGGTACGTGCGCGACGACGCGGTCGACGCGTGCGGCCAGCTGCGCACCGGGCAGGGCGTGCGGTTCACGATCTGATCCCTTCCGCGCTGTCGGTGGCCGGTGCCAGGCTGCGAGCCATGAGCACCCACGAAGGACCGTGGCCGGCGGGCACGCCGTGCTGGGTCGACCTGAGCAGCGACGACCTCGAGGCCTCCCGCGCCTTCTACGGCGGCCTCTTCGGGTGGGAGTGGGAGGTGGCGCCCGAGGAGTACGGCAGCTACTCCACGGCCCGCCTCGACGGACGCCGGGTGGCGGCGATCGGCAGGCGCATGGACGGCTCGCCGCCCGCCGCCTGGACGACGTACCTGGCCACCACGGACGCGGAGGCCACCGCGGCGGCGGTGTCGGCGCACGGCGGGACGGTCGTCGCACCCCCGATGGAGATCCCGGGCCAGGGCTGGTTCGTGGTGGCCGCCGACCCCGCGGGCGCGCCCGTCGCGTTCTGGCAGGCGGCCGCGCACACCGGGGTCGAGGCCTCGAACGAGCCCGGCGCCGTCATCTGGAACGAGCTGCACACCAGCGACCTCGACGGCGCGCTCGCCTTCTACGCCAGGGTCGCCGGGGTGACGTTCGAGCCGGTGCCCGGGGCCGACGAGATGCCGTACCGGATGATGCAGGCCGACGGCGAGACGGTCGGCGGCATGGGTGCCCGCGGCGACGAGTCGCCGCCCGGCGGCCCGCAGTGGTTCACCCACTTCAACGTCGCCGACGCCGACGCGGCGATGGCCAAGGCGGTCGAGCTCGGCGCCACCGAGGTGCGCCCGGCCGCCACCATGCCGTTCGGCCGCTGGGGCATGATCCAGGGCCCGGACGGCGAGGTGCTGGCGCTGCACCAGAACCCCGAGCCCGCGGCGTAGCCGGTGGTGCGGCGCGGTGGGCGCTGCGTGGGACCATCGACCACGTGACCGCGACGCCCACCGCCCCCGCCCCGACGTCCGCCACGACGCTCGCCGACGCCGGCATCGCGCTCGGCCCGCTCGACGGCCGCTACCGCGCGACCGTCGCGCCGCTCGTCGAGCACCTGTCGGAGGCGGCGCTGAACCGCGAGCGGGTGCGGGTCGAGGTCGAGTGGCTGGTGCACCTGACGTCGACCGGCGCGGTGCCGGGGGCGCGCGCCCTGACCGACGACGAGGTCGCGCTGCTGCGCGCGGTGCCGGCCGGCTTCGGCGCCGACGACGTGGCCGAGCTGGCCGAGATCGAGCGCGAGACGGTGCACGACGTCAAGGCCGTCGAGTACTTCCTGAAGCGGCGGATGCGCGAGGGCTCGCTCGCCGACCTCACCGAGCTGGTGCACTTCGCCTGCACCAGCGAGGACGTGAACAACCTCGCCTACGCGCTCATGGTGCGCGGTGCGGTGCAGCAGGTGTGGCTGCCGGCCGCGCAGGCGCTGGTCGACCAGGTCGCCGGCATGGCCCGGGAGCTGCGCGAGGTGCCGCTGCTGGCGCGCACGCACGGGCAGGCCGCGACGCCGACCACGCTCGGCAAGGAGCTCGCGGTGCTCGCCCACCGGCTCGGGCGGCAGCTGCGCCGGATCGAGGGCGCCGAGTACCTGGGCAAGCTGAACGGCGCGACCGGCACCTACGGCGCGCACACCGCCGCCGTCCCGGGCACCGACTGGGTCGAGGTGTCGCGCGCGTTCGTCGAGGGGCTCGGCCTTACGTGGAACCCGCTGACCACGCAGATCGAGTCGCACGACTGGCAGGCCGAGCTCTACGCCGACGTCGCGCGATTCAACCGGGTGCTGCACAACCTCTGCACCGACGTCTGGACGTACGTGTCGCTCGGCTACTTCGCGCAGGTGCGCGGGCAGGGCACGGTCGGCTCCTCGACCATGCCGCACAAGGTGAACCCGATCCGGTTCGAGAACGCCGAGGCGAACCTCGAGGTGTCGAGCGCGCTGCTCGACGTGCTCGGGTCGACCCTCGTCACCAGCCGGCTGCAGCGCGACCTCACCGACAGCTCGATGCAGCGCAACATCGGCCCCGCGTTCGGCCACGCGCTGCTGGCGATCGACAACGTGCGCCGCGGCCTGGCCGGCCTCGACGCCGTGCCCGAGGTGATGGCGCGCGACCTCGACGCGAACTGGGAGGTGCTCGGCGAGGCGGTGCAGTCGGCCATGCGCGCCGCCGGCATCGCGGGCACCCCGGGCATGAGCGACCCGTACGAGCGGCTCAAGGAGCTGACCCGCGGCCGCCGCGTCGACGGCCCCACCATGCGCGCGTTCGTCGCCGGGCTCGGGCTGCCCGACGACGTCCGCGAGCGCCTGGAAGCCATGACCCCGGCGAGCTACACCGGTCTCGCGGCGCAGCTCGTCGACCACCTGGCCTGACCGGCCGCGGCTAGCCCGTCGAGACGCCGGCGCCGCCGAGCTCCCGGCAGCGCGGCAGCAGGTCGGCGGCCTCCTGCCACGAGCCGACCACCGCCAGCACGCCGGCCGCCTCGAGCTCGTCGCGGCGCTGCACCCGCTCGGGCGCCTGCACGAACTGCAGGTTGCCGATCGTCGCGATGCCGGCCCCGACGGCCGACGTCGCGCCCGCCACGGAGTCCTCGACCGCGACGGCCTGGTGCCGCGCGAGCCCCAGCGCGTCGAGCGCGAACCGGTAGATCGCCGGGTCGGGCTTGCTGACCGGGCGGGGCATCGAGTCCTCGGCGCTGAACCGACGGTCGGGTGGGAACAGGTCGGCCAGGCCGGTCGCGTCGAAGCAGGCCGCGATGCGGGCGTCGGCGCTCGAGCTGACCGCGGCCACGCCGTAGCACCCGGCGACCACCCGCAGCGGCTGCTCGACGGCCGGGTCGCGCCGCAGCACCTCGTGCAGGTGGGCGGTGACCGCCGCCTGCTCCTCGGCCACCCAGCGCTGCAGCTCGTCGTCCGACAGGTCCGCGCCGTGCTCGTCGGCGAGCGCCCGCGCGGTCGACCGGAAGTTCATGCCGGTCGTCGCCAGCCGCAGCTCCTCGGCGTCGTAGCGGCGGTCGACGCCGAGCGTCGCCAGCAGCCGGTTCGTCACGTCGGCGGAGGCCACGAACGCGGGCTCCTCCGAGGGGAAGAGGTTGCCGTCGGCGTCGCAGAGCACCACCTCGACGTCGGCGAGCCGTGCGTCGAGGTCGTCGGCGCGAACCGGCGCGGGGTCGGTGGTCGGGGTGGTGCTGGTCATCGCTGCTCGCTCCGTGGTGACGAGATGGGGCGGCAGCACGGCCGCGGGCCCCGGGTGCGCCGTGGCTCGACGTCCGGCCTCTACCCAGCCCGGGCTCGGACAAACCGGACGCCGGCAGGTGGTGGCACGGGTCACGCCGGTGCGACAGGATGACGCGCGTCCGGGGACCTCGACGAGGAGAGCCGCCACATGACGCAGAGCCCGACGACGCACGGCGAGGCCGCTGCGGCCGAGCCACCGAAGCGCGACCGCACCCAGTACCTCTACGTGGCGGTGATCGTCGCCGTGGCGCTCGGCATCCTGGTCGGGCTGGTGTTCAAGGAGGACGCCGTCCAGCTGAAGCCGCTCGGCACCGGCTTCGTGAACCTGGTGAAGATGATGATCAGCCCGGTCATCTTCTGCACGATCGTGCTCGGCATCGGCTCGGTGCGGAAGGCGGCCAGCGTCGGCAGGGTCGGCGGCCTGGCGCTCGGCTACTTCATCGTGATGTCGACGGTGGCGCTCGCCGTCGGGCTCGTCGTCGGCAACCTGGTGAAGCCGGGCAGCGGGCTCGAGCTGACCGACGCGCTGGCGAAGACCGGTCAGGCGCAGGCCTCCGGCGAGGCCAAGTCGACGTCGGAGTTCCTGCTCGGCATCATCCCCGACACCCTCGTGTCGGCCCTGACGGCGGGCCAGGTGCTGCAGGCGCTGCTGGTGGCGCTGCTCGTCGGCTTCGCGATCCAGTCGCTCGGCGAGCGCGGCGCACCGGTGCTGCGCGGCATCGAGCACTTCCAGCGGGTCGTCTTCAAGGTGCTCGCGATGATCATGTGGGCGGCGCCGGTCGGGGCCTTCGGCGCGATCGCCGCGGTCGTGGGCGCTGCCGGGGGCAGCGCCCTGGTGGCGCTGCTCAAGATCATGCTCGGCTTCTACATCACGTGCGCGATCTTCGTCGGGCTGGTGCTCGGCGGGGTGCTCAAGGGCTTCACCGGCTTCAACGTCTTCAAGCTGCTGCGCTACCTCGGCCGCGAGTTCCTGCTGATCCTCTCGACGTCGTCGTCCGAGACCGCCCTGCCCCGGCTGATCGGCAAGATGGAGCACCTGGGCGTCTCGCGCTCGGTCGTGGGCATCACCGTGCCCACCGGCTACTCGTTCAACCTCGACGGCACTGCCATCTACCTGACGATGGCGTCGCTGTTCATCGCCGAGGCCATGGGCAAACCGTTGTCACTCGGCTCGCAGATCGGCCTGCTGGCGTTCATGATCATCGCCTCGAAGGGCGCTGCCGGGGTCACCGGCGCCGGCCTCGCCACCCTCGCGGGCGGCCTGCAGTCGCACCGCCCCGAGCTGCTCGACGGCGTCGGCCTCATCGTGGGCATCGACCGCTTCATGAGCGAGGCCCGCGCGCTGACGAACTTCGCCGGCAACGCGATCGCCACCCTGCTGATCGGCACCTGGGTCGGCGAGGTCGACCGCGAGCAGGTGCACGCGGTGCTCGACCGCGAGCGGCCGTTCGACGAGGCCGCGTTCGCCGGCGCCGAGGTGCGCGCCGGCGTGCACTAGATGGTGACGTCGCCCTTCGGCGTGCTGAACGTGCACGACATCAGGCCGGGGGTGCCCTTCGGCGAGACGAAGCTGAACATCGTCTCGTGCTGCTCGTCCTCGGGCAGGCCGAGCCAGTCCCACACGCGCTGCGGGTCGCCCGCGATGGTGAGGCCCTTGAGGCCGGCCTCGGTGGGGCCGTCCTGCGAGGGGTGCAGCGCGTCGTCGACCTCCCAGCGCGTGAAGTACGGCAGCTGCGGGTCGGAGATCAGGCCGCGGATGCCGAGCTGGCGCCAGCGCAGCTCGGTGCCGTCGGGACGGTGCCGGTTGCCCGGTGCCGCCTCGCGACCGAGGCGCTGCTCGTAGGGGGCGAGGTCGTCGACCGCGACGACCCACCCGAGCCAGCCCCCGCCGTCCGCGCTGCGCTGCTTCACGGCCTGACCGAACGGCGCCTTGTCGGACGCCGGGTGGTCGAGGCACTCGACGACCTCGAGGTAGCGCCGGTCGAGCAGCGGGAGCACGACGTTGCGGGTGCCGAAGCGGGGGTGCACACCGCCGAGGACGGGCGTCACGCCGAGCTGCTCGGCCAGGCGCTCGGCCGTGTCGCGCAGGCCGCCGATCTCTGCCGCGTAGGACACGTGGTCGATCCGCATGCCCTGGATCGTGACACACCCCACGCGGTCCGCCGAAACCGACCCTGACGGCGCCGGTCAGCCCCGCGTGCGACGACCCTCGAGGAACTCGGCCAACCGGCCCATCGCGTCGCGCAGGGTCTCGACGTGCGGCAGCGTCACGATCCGCAGGTGGTCGGGCTCGGGCCAGTTGAACCCGGTGCCCTGCACCAGCAGCAGGTGCTGCTCGCGCAGCAGGTCGAGCACCAGCGCCTGGTCGTCCTGCACGTCGTACACGTCGGGGTCGAGGCGCGGGAACAGGTAGAGCGCGCCCTGCGGCGTCGTGCAGCTCACGCCGGGGATCTCGCGCAGCAGCTCGAGACAGGCGTCGCGCTGCTCGCGCAGCCGTCCGCCGGGCAGCAGCAGCTCGTCCAGCCCGTGCCGGCCGCCGAGCGCCGTCGCCACCGCGTGCTGCGCCGGCACGTTGGGGCACAGCCGCATGTTGGCGAGGATGTCGAGGCCCTCGACGTAGCTGCGGGCCTCGCCGGACGTCGCGGGCAGCCCGCTGACCGTCATCCAGCCGGAGCGGAACCCGGCCAGCCGGTACGCCTTCGACAACCCGTTGAACGTCAGGCAGAGCAGGTCGGGCGCCAGGCTCGCCGTCGCGGTGTGCGTCGCGTCGTCGAACAGGATCTGCTCGTAGATCTCGTCGCTGAGCACCACCAGGTCGTGCTCGCGCGCGACGTCGAGCAGCCGGCCCAGCACCTCGTCGCCGTACACCGCGCCGGTGGGGTTGTTCGGGTTGATCACCACGACGGCCTTCGTGCGCGGGCCGACCTGCGCGCGCAGGTGCTCGACGTCGGGCTGCCAGCCGCTCGCCTCGTCGCACCGGTAGTGCACCGGCCGGCCGCCCGCGAGCGACACCGCCGCCGTCCACAGCGGGTAGTCGGGCGCCGGGATGAGCACCTCGTCGCCGTCGTCGAGCAGCGCCTGCAGCGACATCACGATCAGCTCGCTGACGCCGTTGCCGAGGTACACGTCGTCGACGTCGATGCCCCGGATGCCGCGCGCCTGCTCGTGCTGGACGACGGCGCGCCGGGCGGCGACCAGGCCCTTGCTGTCGCTGTAGCCCTGCGCCGTGGGGAGCGCCGCGACGACGTCGGCGAGGATGCCCTCGGGCGCCTCGAACCCGAACGGCGCGGGGTTGCCGATGTTGAGCTTCAGGATGCGGTGGCCCTCGCGCTCGAGCCGCAGCGCCTCCGCGAGCACCGGCCCGCGGATGTCGTAGCAGACGTCGGCGAGCTTGCTCGACTGCAGCACGGTCACGTCGTGGATCGTCGCAGACGGTCGTGCCGCTCGCGGCGGCGACCCGCGAAGGCCGTCGTGAGGTACCAGCGGTGCGCCGTCACGACCACCGCCACCCACGCGAGCGCCAGCGCCCACGCCACGAGCACGTCGGTCAGCCAGTGGTGGCCGAGGTACACGCGCGACAACCCCATCGTCACCGCGAAGACCCCGGCCAGCACGACGGTCACGACGCGGGTGCCGGTGCGGTGCTGCCCGCGCACCAGCACGTACGCCGTGATCGCCGCGAGCGCCATCGAGTTCAGCGAGTGACCGCTCGGGAACGAGAACGACGTCTCGAACGGCGGGACCGCGTCGATCGTCGGCGGCCGCAACCGCTCGACCTGCGCCTTGCCGACGAGCGTCATGAGCAGCGACCCGGCCGCCGTGGCGACGCCGAGCAGCAGCGGCTCGACCGAGCGGCGCCGCCACGCGACGAGCGCGAGCACCACGGTCGCCAGCACCGGCATGCCGACCGGGCCACCGACGTCCGTGTACGCCCGCACCGCGCTCGTCACGCCGGGCGTGCGGTCGCGCACCATCTCCGCGAGCACCGGCCGGTCGAGCCCGGCGAGCCCGTCGCCCTCGGTCACCTGGTCGTACACCGCCCCCGCACCCGCCGTGAACAGCGCGCACGCCGCGAGGCCGACCAGCAGGGTCACGGCGGCCAGCGACCTGGGGCGCAGCCGGTCCGCGAGGTGGGCGAGGCCGCGGTGCACCGGCCCGCCCCCGGGCACGGCCGGCTGCGGCTGCTGCTGACGGGGCACCTCGGGCACCCGCCCACTCTGCCCCGCCCCCCGTCGTCCCGCCCCCCGTGCCTCTGCGCACCTCAGCCCGCTCTGCGTGCGTCAGCCCGCTCCAGGGCGGTCCGGGAGCGGGTCGACGTGCGCAAACCGGGCTGACGCGCGGAAGGGGTCAGAGGGCGAGCTCGGGCTGGATGCGCGAGACGGTCCAGACCCGCAGGCGGCGGGCGGCGACCGTGCTGAGCAGCAGCGCCCCGACGAGGTAGGCCGCCAGCACGCCGACGTCGGGCCACAGCCGCGCGAGGTCGCCGCCGTAGAGCAGCTGCCGCAGGCCGTCGATCGCGTAGCCCATGGGCAGCACGTGGTGCAGCACCTGCAGCGGCGCGGGCACGGTCTGCCAGGGGAACGTGCCGCCCGCGCTGACCAGCTGCAGCACCATGAGCACCAGCCCGACGAACTGCCCGGCGGTGCCGAGCCAGGCGTTGAGCGCGTGGATGACGGCGATGAACGCGATCGACGTCAGCACGAGCAGGCCCCAGGTGCCGAGCGGGTGGTGCGGCCGGATGCCGAGGGCGCCCGAGACGACGGCGACGAGCAGCGTGGCCTGCACGGCGCCGAGCAGCGCGGGGGTGAGCCAGCCGGCGAGCGCCACCCGCAGCGGGCTCTGGTTGGTGGCCATGGCGCGCGGCGAGAGCGGCCGCACGAGCAGGAACAGCACGTAGCCGCCGATCCAGCAGGCGAGCGCCATGAAGAACGGCGCGAGGCCGGCACCGTACGTGCCGGCCGAGGCGGCGGACGTCGCGCGGACGGCGAGCGGGTCGCCGATGGTCGCGGCCGTGGTGGCGCGGGCGTCGTCGTCGAGGTCGGGGACGCCGGGCAGCGCGGCCCGCAGCCGGTCGGCGAGGGTCGTGGCGCCGTCGTGCAGGTCGCCGAGCCCGTCGTCGAGGTCGGCGGCACCGGCGGCCATCCTCGACGTCCCGGCGACGGCGTCGTGCTCACCCGCGGCGAGCCGGTCGGCGCCGGTCGCGAGCTGCCGGGTGCCGGTGGCCAGCGACGCGGCGCCGGTGTCGAGCCGGCGCGCACCCGCCG
>NZ_BAAHBM010000019.1:0-48832 GCF_054776675.1 Angustibacter aerolatus | reverse complement strand
GTGGGCGACGTCGACGGCGACGGGCGGCTCGACGTGGCCGTGGCCGCCCCCGGCGAGAAGACCGGGGCCGGTGCGGCGTCCGGCGCGGTGCGGCTGCTGCGCGGCACGGCGTCCGGCCTCACCGGCTCGAGCACGCTGTGGGGCAGCATCGTCGGCAACCGGGGCTCGTTCGGGCGGGCCGTGGCGCTCGCCGACACCGACCGCGACGGGCACGCCGACCTGGTCGCGGGCGGCCTCGGCGTGCCGGGCGGCGCGCTGACCGTGGCGCTCGGCCGCGCCGACGGGCTCACCGGCCCGCGCCGGCACATCACGCAGGACACCGCGCGGGTGCCCGGTGCCGACGAGCCGGGCGACGCGTTCGGCGCCGCCCTCGCGGCGGGCGACGTCGACGCGGACGGGTACGCCGACGTCGTGGTCGGTGCCCCCGGCGAGGACCAGGGGTCGACGGCCGACGCGGGCGCCGCGTTCGTGCTCTACGGCTCGGCCGGCGGCCCGGGTGCGACCCGCGTCGTCGCCCGTCGCCAGGGCGCCGACCGGGTGCCGGGCGCCCCGGGGGCGAAGGACGCCTTCGGCGCCGCGGTGGCCGTCAGCGACCTCGACGGCGACGGCTTCGGCGACGTGGTCGTCGGCTCCCCCGGCGAGGGCTCGGGGACCGGTGCGGTCGACGTGCTGCCCGGCTCGGAGTCAGGCCTCGACGCCGTCGCGGCCACGCACCGCACGGCGTCCTCGCTCGGCCTCGGCGGCGCGACGGGCGACCGCTTCGGCGCCGCCCTCGCCCCCTGACCCTTTGCGCGCGTCAGCCCGGTTTGCGCACGTCAGCCCGCTCGCACGGGCCTCAGCAGCGGGCTGAGCCGCGCAGAGCGGGCTGACGCGCGGAAAGGGGGTGGGGGTTCGGGGTGCGGGTGGGGCTAGCGGCCGAAGCCGACGCCGCCGCCGCGCCGGGACCGCAGGCGCTCGCCCTTGGCGGTGGCCTGGGCGTTGAGGTCGGCCTGGAACGCGGTCATCCGCTGCTGCAGCTCGGGGTCGGACGCCGCGAGCACCCGGACGGCGAGCAGGCCGGCGTTGCGCGCGCCGCCCACCGACACGGTGGCCACCGGCACGCCCGCGGGCATCTGGACGATCGAGAGCAGCGAGTCCATGCCGTCGAGGTGGCGCAGCGGCACGGGCACGCCGATCACCGGCAGCGGCGTGACGGCGGCGAGCATGCCGGGCAGGTGCGCCGCCCCGCCCGCGCCGGCGATCAGCACCCGCAGCCCGCGCCCGGCGGCCTGCTCGCCGTACGCGAGCATCTCGCGCGGCATCCGGTGCGCGCTCACGACGTCGACCTCGTGCTCGACGTCGAACTCGGCGAGCGCCTTCGCGGCCTCCTCCATGACGGGCCAGTCGGAGTCCGACCCCATCACCACGCCGACGAGCGCGCTCATTCGGTCACCACTCCCTGGATGAAGTCGGCTGCGTGGCGGGCGCGCGCGCGCAGGTCGTCGAGGTCGTCGCCGCTCACGGTGACGTGGCCGATCTTGCGGCCGGGTCGCACGGTCTTGCCGTAGAGGTGCACCTTCAGCGCCGGGTCGTGCGCGAGCAGGTGCGGGTACGTCGAGTAGAGGTCGGGGTAGTCGCCGCCGAGCACGTTCGCCATGACGGTCCAGCGGGCGCGGGGGCGGGTGTCGCCGAGCGGCAGGTCGAGCACCGCGCGCAGGTGCTGCTCGAACTGGCTGGTGACCGAGCCCTCGATGGTCCAGTGCCCGCTGTTGTGCGGCCGCATCGCCAGCTCGTTCACCACGAACGACCCGCCGGGCAGCTCGAACAGCTCGACCGCCATGACGCCGGTGACGCCCAGCTCGCCGGCCACCCGCAGGGCCGCCTCGGTCGCGGACGCCGCGAGCCCCTCGTCGAGGTCGGGCGCGGGCGCGATCACCTCGGTGCAGATGCCGTCGGTCTGCACGGTCTCGACCACCGGCCAGGCGGCGGCCTGCCCCATCGGGCTGCGCGCCACCAGCACCGCGAGCTCGCGGGTGAACGGCACGGCCTCCTCCGCGAGCAGCACCTCGCCGCGCGCCAGCCAGTCGGACGCCGCGTCGAGGTCGCGCACCACGAGGACGCCCTTGCCGTCGTACCCGCCGCGCGGCGTCTTCAGCACCACCGGCCAGCCGACCTCGGCGGCGAACGCCTCGAGCCCGGCGGCGTCGCGCACCGTCGTCCAGCGCGGGCACGGCACGCCCATGGCGGTCAGCCGCTCGCGCATCACGACCTTGTCCTGGGCGTGCACCAGCGCCGCGCTGCCCGGCCGGACGGCGAACCCCTCGGCCTCCAGCGCCTGCAGGTGCTCGGTCGGCACGTGCTCGTGGTCGAACGTCACGACGTCGCAGTCGGCCGCCAGGCGGCGCAGCGCGTCGAGGTCGGTGTGCTCGCCGACCGGCGCCTGCGGCACGACGAGCGCGGCGCTGGCGTCGGGCGCCTCGCTGAGCACCCGCAGCCCGAGGTCGAGCGCGACCGCCGGCGGGGCCAGCATCCGGGCGAGCTGCCCGGCGCCCACGACGCCGACCAGCGGGAAGCCGCCCGGCGGGCGCGTCGGGGGCGGCACGGGCGGGGCGGCGTCCTGGCTCACGCGGCAAGGCTAGGGCGCGCGCCACGGTGTCCGCGCGCCACCCGCCCGCAGGCCGCACCCAGGAACGCCAAGTACCGTGCTCGGCAGACGGCGAACCGCGGCGGCCCGGCCGGCGTGACCCACCCGACGGCCCCGATCCACCGCGTCCGAGCAGGAGACCACGTGACCCACAGCCCCGCCGCGCTGGTGCGACGGCTGCGCGGCGCCCTCGACCTGGTCGTGCGCGAGATGGTGAAGTTCGGCGCGGTCGGCGCCATCGCGTTCGTGGTCGACCTCGGCACGTTCAACCTGCTGCGGTTCGGCCTCGGCGACGGCGGCCCGCTCGAGCACAAGCCGCTGACCGCCAAGGTGATCTCGGCGACCCTGGCCACGCTGGTCGCCTGGCTGGGCAACCGGCTCTGGACGTTCCGGCACCGCCGCCGCGCCTCCGCCGGCCACGAGCTCCTGCTGTTCGTCGGCTTCAACGTCGCCGGCATGGCGATCGCCCTCGGGTGCCTGGCGTTCAGCCACTACGTGCTCGACCTGCGCTCGGCCCGGGCCGACAACCTCAGCGCCAACGGCGTCGGCCTCGTGCTCGGCACGCTGTTCCGGTTCTGGGCCTATCGCACCTTCGTGTTCTCGAAGGAGCTGCAGGGCGACCCCGACCTCGACCCGGCCGTGCGGCACCCGCACGACGTGCACGGGCCGGCCGACGAGGTCCGGACGCCGGTCACGGGATCGCCCGCTGCTCCTCCGCGTTGAGGAACAGCGCGAACACCGGCGGCGTCGCCCGCAGCAGCTCGAGCCGCCCGCCGTCCGCCTCGGCGAGGTCGCGGGCCAGCGACAGGCCCAGCCCGGTCGAGCCGCTGCTGCTGACGCTGCGCTCGAACACCCGCGCCCCGATCTCGCGGGGCACGCCCGGGCCCTCGTCGGTCACCTCGACCACCACGCTGCGGCCGGTGCGCCGGGCGGTGACGGTCGCCGCACCCTGACCGTGCTGCAGCGAGTTCTCGACCAGCGTCGCCAGCACCTGCGACAGCGCGGACGGCGTGGCCAGCACCCGCACCGGCTCGGACGGCGCCACGACCAGCCGCCGCCGGCGCTCACGGAACGCCGGCGCCCACTCGTCCTGCATCTGCGCCAGCACCGTGCGCAGGTCGACGGGCACGTTGCTCGACCGGTGGCTGCGGCGGGCGCGGGCGAGCAGCGAGTCGACGACCGAGGTCAGCCGCTCGACCTGGTGCAGCGCGATGCGGGCCTCCTCGCGCACCTGGTCGCGGTCGTCGCTGGTGCCGATCTCCTCCAGCCGCATCGACAGCGCGGTGAGCGGGGTGCGCAGCTGGTGGCTGGCGTCGGACGCGAACTCGCGCTCGGCCGCGAGCGCCGCGGCGAGCGACTCGGCGCTGCGCTGGAGGCCGGCCGCCACCCGGTCGAGCTCGACGACGCCAGAGCGCACCGGCATCAGCCGGGCCTCGCCGCGCCCGACCCGCTCGGCGTTCTCGGCGAGCGTGGCCAGCGGGGCGGTCAGCCGCCGCGCCTGCAGCACCGCAGCCCAGGCCGCGGCCCCGAAGGCGACGAGCGACGCCAGCAGCACGAAGGCGGCCAGCCGGGCGATGCGGGCGTCGACCACCCGCCGGGGCTGCTCGACGAGCACCGAGACGCCGTCCTGGGTGGTCGACCGGGCGACCACCCGGCCCTCGGGCGGCGTGCCCACCTCCAGCACCTGCGCGCCCCGACGCGCCACGACGTGCAGCTCGGGACGCTCGCCGCCGCGCCGGCTGGCCTGGGTCACCCGGTCGCGCAGGGCGGCCGGGGGCTGGCCGGGGGCGACGAGCAGCACCGCGGCGACGGCGTCCGCGCGGCGGCTCAGGTCGTCGCGCGCGGCCCGGTCGACGAGGAAGGCGCCGAGGCCGAGCGACGGCAGACCGACGAGCAGGACGGCGACGGCGGCCGCCACCAGCGACGACCGCAGCAGCCTGGCGCGCACCAGCGACCCGACCGGGCTAGTTGTCGCGCTCGAACCGGAAGCCGACGCCGCGCACCGTCGCGATGAACCGCGGGGAGTTCGCGTCGTCGCCGAGCTTGCGGCGCAGCCACGACACGTGCATGTCGAGCGTCTTGGTCGGGCCGTACCACTCGGCGTCCCACACCTCGCGCATGATCTCCTCGCGCGGCACGACGCGGCCGGCCTCGCGCACCAGCAGCCGCAGCAGGTCGAACTCCTTCGCCGTCAGCTGCAGCTCGCGGTCGTCGAGGAACGCCTGCCGGGCCTCGGCGTCGATGCGCACCCTCGCGGTGGGGCCGGTCTCGTGGCCGCCGCGACGCAGCAGCGCGCGGGCCCGGGCCAGCAGCTCGGCCAGCCGGAACGGCTTCGTCACGTAGTCGTCGGCGCCCGCGTCGAGGCCCACCACGGTGTCGACCTCGTCCGCGCGCGCGGTCAGCACCAGCACCGGCACGGTGTGCCCCTGGGCGCGCAGCTCGCGGCACACCTCGAGGCCGTCCATGCCGGGCAGCCCGAGGTCGAGCACCACCAGGTCGACGCCCTCGACGGCGCCCTCCAGCGCGGTGGGGCCGTCGCCGCGCACGTCGACGTCGTACCCCTCGCGGCGCAGCGCCCGGGCGAGCGGCTCGGCGATCGCGCTGTCGTCCTCGGCCAGCAGCACGCGGGTCATGCCGTCACTGTAGGGGTCACGCAGCGCTCGCACCGCGCACTCGTTGCGACGACACGGGTTCGGGTCGGCCGGTCAGCCGGGCCACTGCGGCGTGCGGCGCTCGGCGAACGCCCGCACCCCCTCGGCCCGGTCGGGCGAGAACGCGGTGGCGCGCCACGCGGCGTCCTCGACCTCGAGCCCGGTGGCGAGGTCGACGTCGAGCCCGAGCCGCATCGCCCGCTTGGCCTGGCGCAGCCCGACCGGCGAGTGCGCGGCGATCGTGGCGGCCAGCCCGAGCGCGGTGTCGCGCGCGGCGCCCGCCTCGACGACGCGGTCGAGGACGCCGAGCGCCAGGCCCTCCTCGGCGGTCAACCGGCGAGCGGTGAACACCAGGTCGGCGGCGCGCGACCACCCCACCCGACGGGTCAGCAGCTGGGTGCCGCCGCCGCCCGGGATCACGCCGACGCTCACCTCCGGCAGCCCCACCACGGCGGTCGCGTCGGCCACCACGAGGTCGCACGACAGCGCGATCTCGAAGCCGCCGCCGAGCGCGAAGCCGTGCACGGCGGCGACGGCGGGCACCGGCAGGTCGAGCACCCCGCGGTACGCCGCCCGGGTCACCAGCCGCTGCGCCACCAGGTCGGCGTCGCTGAACCCGTTGCGCTCCTTCAGGTCGGCGCCCACGCAGAACGCCCGCTCGGCGCTGCTCGACACCACGACGGCACGCACGGTCGGGTCGGCCGCGAGCGCCGTCGTCGCGTCGCGCAGCTGCCGGGCCAGCTCGGTCGACACCGCGTTCATCGCCTGCGGCCGGTCGAGCACCAGCTCGGCCACGTGCTCGCCGTGCCGCTCCACCCGGACGTACGGTGCGTCGCTCATGCGCGCACCGTAACGGCCGCCGGGCCTAGGACGTCGCGGACGCGGTGCCGGGTCTCTCGTCGCCGGGTCCGTCGTCGCGGCGGCGCAGCAGCCACGGCACCACGTGGCCGATGCCGCGCAGCGAGCGCCCGCGCAGCTGCCGCACCTCGACGTCCGGCCGGTCGGCCAGCGAGTGCACCGTCGCGACGTCGACCAGCACCGAGTTCGGCCGGGCGACGGCGGTCAACCGACTGGCCCGGTTGACCGTGGTGCCGAACACGTCGCCGAGCCGCGCCACCACCGGCCCGGTCGCCATGCCGACCCGCACGTCGGGCATCAGCTCGTCGGCCGCGAGCGCCTCCACGATGCCCAGCGCGATCTCGGCCGCGCTCGACCCGGGCCGCGACACGAACAGCACCTCGTCGCCGACCGTCTTCACCACCCGGCCGCCGTGCGCCGTCACCACGTCGGACGTCAGCGCCTCGAACCGCTGCACCAGCACCGACAGCTGCCGCTCGGTCAGCCGCCGCACGGTGCGGGTGAACGACACCAGGTCGGCGAAGCCCACCGAGCGCAGCGTCACCACCTGCTCGTGCGCGGCCGGCTCGTCGGCGCCGGACGCCGCGCCCGCCCAGTCCGCCCGCGGCTCCGGAGCCGCGTCCGCCGCGATGCGCGCCAGCGCCGACGCGACCTGCCGCCGCCACGCGTACACGACGAGCGGCTCCAGCTCGTCGCTGATCTGCGCGAACAGCGCCGCCGTGCCCCGGGCGGTCTCGACGTCCGGCGCCGCGAACTCGGGCTCGTCGTCGGCCGCCCCCGGCGCCTGCTGCGCCCCCACGAACTCGGCGAGCAGCTGCACCTGCCACGTCGCCAGCCGGTCGACCGACCGCCCCACCGCGCGCGTCATGCCGAGCGCCGTCACCTCGTCGAGCAGCCCCTCGCGCACCAGCCCGGTGATGCCGTGCAGCGCCCGCACGTCGGCCTCGCTGAACGCCGCCACCTCGTCGTCGACGACCGGGAACCCCATCGCCCGCCAGAACCTGCGCGCCGACAGCAGCGAGACGCCCGCCGCCCGACTGACCTCCCGCCGCCGCAGCGTCCGCGGCCCCAGCAGCGCCGCGTCGTCCACGGCGTCCACCGCCTCGACCTGCTCGACGGCGTCGGCCGGGCGCACGTCGTCGTCCGCGCTCACCGGCGCCACCACCGCCGCGCCGGCTGCGGCACCTCGGCCTCGTCGTCCCACCGGTCGTCCCACCCGTCGTCCCACGCGTCGGGGTCCGAGCGGTGCGGCCCGTCGGCGAGGTCGGCCAGCTCGACGACCCGCTGCTGCACCAGCTCGACCTGCGGCACGTCGCGCAGCACCAGCTGCCCCCGCTCACCCGCCGACTCCACCGTCAGCGTGCCGCACCCCAGCACCCGCTCGACCAGCGTGTGCTCGAACGAGATGTCGTTCAGCCGGCTCAGCGGCAGGTCCCGACCGCTGCGCGACAGCACCCCCCGCCGCGTGATGAACCGCCGATCCGTCACCACGTAGTGCGTCGTCCCCCACCGCAGCAGCGGCACCAGCGTCGTCCGCACCAGCAGCGCCACCGCGAGGACGGCGACCAACCCCCGCAGCACCACCTGCCCGTCCCCCGCAGGCACCACCGCCGCCGCGAACGACCCGACCGGCACGATCACCAGCAGCGCCACCACCGGCAGCACGAGCACCCGCCAGTGCGGGTGGAGCTCGAGCGCGACCTCCTCGCCGTCGGCGAGCAGCTTGCGGGGGTACGGCATCGCGCGATCATCGCGCACCCCGTGTGCTCGGTGCCGGACGCTCCCCGGACGATCCTCCGGGCGCCTCTCGCAAGCTCGTCTGACGGCGCCCTCCGGACCATCCGACTCGCGCCCTCCTTCCGTACGCCGGGTGCGCGTACGACCCCTCTCCCCGTCCCCCCGGTCCGCTCGTCGACGGTCGGGTGCTCTCGGGTGGGTGGAAAGGGGCAGCCGCGGCGGGTGCGCGTCGTGCAGCCGGCGCCGACGAGGCTCCCGGCGCGCCTACGAGAGGAGGGCCGAGTCGCGGAGGCCGGAGAGGCGCCGTCACACGAGCTTGCGAGAGGCGCCCGGAGGGCTGCGCGGGGAGGCCCGGCCCCCGTACGCAAGCCAACAGGGAGACCTCAGGAAGGACGGACGTGCACGACGTCACCCGCGGCGAGCGGCACCGGAGCACCACCGAGGGCGGGGGCGACGACGAGGCGGCCGTCGTCGTCGACCTCTTGGGCGACTCCTTCCAGGCGGTCGCCGCCGGGCAGGTCGACGGCGACGTCGAGGCCGAGGGTGGCGCAGCGCTCGCGGTAGGCGGCGGCGAGGCCGGAGGCGCGGGGGTCGCCGGCGGCGTCGTCCCAGCGCTCGTAGCGGGTGGCGAGGTCGCGCAGCAGGGCGCGCAGGAGCGGGTCTCGGTCGGTCGAGCTGGCGCCGGCGCCGGCGAGGGAGACGGCGGTGTCGACGGGCAGCTCGTCGGCGCGCTGGCTGACGTTGAGGCCGATGCCGACGACGACGCCGCTGGTGCCGCCGGGCAGGGGGACGACCTCGGCGAGCAGGCCGGCGACCTTGCCGGACGGCGAGCGCGGGCCCTCGCGGGGGACGAGCACGTCGTTGGGCCACTTCAGGCGGGCGTCGAGGCCGGCGACGCGCACGAGGGTGTCGGTGACGGCGACGCCGGCGAGCAGCGGGAGCCACGACCAGCGGGCGGGCGGCGCGGTGGGGGCGAGCAGCACCGAGACGGCGATGGAGGCGCGGGGCGGGGTCTGCCAGCTGCGGTCGCGGCGTCCGCGGCCGGCGGGCTGGTGGTCGGTGGTGAGCACGGCGCCGGCGACGGCGAGGCCCTCGCCCGCGCGGCGGCGCAGCTCGACGTTGGTGGAGCCGACCTCGGGCAGCACGTCGACCGACGTCCAGGTGCGGTCGTCGAGCAGGGCGCGCCGCAGGGCCCGCTCGTCGAGCGGCGGGCGGGACAGGTCGGCGTACCGGGAGGACACGTCGGCAGCGTACGGAGGGTCGTCTAGAGTGCGGGCCGTGCTCGACGACGCCACGCCCGAAGTGCCGGACATCCACACCACCGCCGGCAAGCTCGCCGACCTGCACCGGCGCAACGACGAGGCGGTGCACGCGGGCTCGGCGCGGATGGTCGAGAAGCAGCACGCCAAGGGCAAGAAGACGGCGCGCGAGCGGGTCGAGGCGCTGCTCGACGAGGGCAGCTTCGTCGAGATGGACGAGCTGGCGCGGCACCGGTCGACGAACTTCGACCAGCAGTCCCGGCGTCCGTACGGCGACGGCGTGGTCACCGGGTACGGCACGGTCGACGGGCGGCCGGTCGCGGTGTTCAGCCAGGACGTGACCGTGTTCGGCGGCAGCCTCGGCGAGGTGTACGGCGAGAAGATCGTCAAGGTGCTGACGCTGGCCGAGAAGCTGGGCTGCCCGGTGGTCGGCATCAACGAGGGCGGCGGCGCGCGCATCCAGGAGGGCGTGGTCTCGCTCGGCCTGTACGGCGAGATCTTCCGCATGAACACGCGGCTCTCCGGCGTCGTCCCGCAGATCTCGCTGATCATGGGCGCCGCTGCCGGGGGGCACGTCTACTCCCCCGCGCTGACCGACTTCGTCGTGATGGTCGACGGCACGTCGCAGATGTTCATCACGGGGCCCGACGTCATCAAGACGGTCACCGGCGAGGACGTCACGATGGAGGACCTCGGCGGCGCCCGCACGCACAACAGCAGGAGCGGCAACGCCCACTACATGGGCACCGACGAGGACGACGCGATCGAGTACGTCAAGCAGCTGCTGTCGTACCTGCCGAGCAACAACCTCGACGAGCTGCCCGCCTTCGACGTCGAGGCCGTGCTCGAGGTGACGGCGGACGACGAGGAGCTCGACACCTTCGTGCCCGACAGCGCGAACCAGCCGTACGACATGCACACCGTCGTGACGCACGTGCTCGACGACGGCGAGTTCCTCGAGGTGCAGCCGCTGTTCGCGCCGAACATCCTCGTGGGCTTCGGCCGCGTCGAGGGTCGGCCGGTCGGGGTGGTGGCGAACCAGCCGCTGCACTTCGCCGGCACGCTCGACATCGACGCCTCCGAGAAGGCCGCGCGCTTCGTGCGCACCTGCGACGCGTTCAACGTGCCGGTGCTGACATTCGTCGACGTGCCCGGCTTCCTGCCCGGCACCCAGCAGGAGTGGGACGGCATCATCCGCCGCGGCGCGAAGCTGATCTACGCGTACGCCGAGGCGACGGTGCCGCTGATCACCGTGATCACCCGCAAGGCGTACGGCGGCGCGTACGACGTCATGGGCTCCAAGCACCTCGGCGCCGACGTCAACCTGGCCTGGCCCACCGCGCAGATCGCCGTCATGGGTGCGCAGGGCGCGGCGAACATCGTGTACCGCAAGGAGCTGAAGAAGGTTGCCGAGCGCGGCGGCGACGTCGACGCCCGCCGCCGCGAGCTCGTCGCCGAGTACGAGGACACGCTGGCCAACCCCTACATCGCGGCCGAGCGCGGCTACGTCGACTCCGTCATCCCGCCGTCGTACACCCGCTCGTACGTCACGAAGTCGTTGCGGTTGCTGCGCAACAAGCGCGAGACGCTGCCGCCGAAGAAGCACGGGAACATCCCGCTGTGAGCGAGCAGCCCGACGCGACACCCCCCGCGCTGCGGGTGGTGCGCGGCACGCCGTCGCCGGAGGAGCTCGTCGCCGTCGTGGCGGTGCTCGCCGCCCGCGGCGGCGCCCCCGAGCCCGCCCGCGCGCCGCGGCCGCAGTGGTCCGACCCGAGCCGCACCCTGCGCGGCGGGGTCGCGCCGTCGCGCGTCGGCTGGCGGGCCCGGCACCTCCCCTGACCGCTGACCGGGTCTAGGGTGCGCCCGTGACCGCAACCCCTGCTGCGCGTGCCCGGACGGCGGTCGACGAGCTCGCCGACGCCCACCTCGACGCCGAGGTGGCGCTCGACCCGATCGCCGCGACGGCGATGGGCGTGCCGGGTGACGAGACCGAGCTGACCGACTACTCCCCCGCGGGGCACGCGGCGCGCAGCGAGCTGCGGCGGCGCACGCTGGCGGCGCTCGACGCGGCCGAGCCGGCGGACGACGTCGACCGGGTGACCGTGGCCGCGATGCGCGAGCGGCTCGGGCTGGCCGAGGAGCTGTACGCGTTGGGCACCGACGACCGCGACCTGAACGTGCTGGCCAGCCCGCTGCAGGAGCTGCGCTCGGTGTACGACCTGATGCGCAAGGACACCGCCGACGACTGGGCCACGGTGCGCACCCGGCTCGGCCGCACGCCGGAGGCGATGGAGCAGTACGTCACCTCGCTGCGCGCGGGCATCGCGCGCGGCGACACCCCGGCGCGCCTGCAGGTCGAGCGGTGCCTGCAGCAGGCCGAGCGGTACGGGTCGCCCCAGGGGTTCTTCGCGGAGCTGGCCCGCGACGCCCGAGCCGACGACGCGCCGCTGCCCGATGCGCTCGCGACCGAGCTGACCGCGGCGGCCGGGGTGGCCGGGCAGTCGTTCCTCGACCTGGCCGAGTTCCTGCGCACCGAGCTGCTGCCGTCCGCCCGCCCCGCCGACGCCTGCGGCCGCGAGGAGTACGCGCTGCGGTCGCGGTACTTCCTCGGCGCTCGCGTCGACCTCGACGAGACCTACGCCTGGGGCGTCGAGGAGCTGGCCCGCATCGAGGCCGAGATGCAGGACGTCGCCGAGCGCATCCGGCCCGGCGCGAGCGTGCCGGAGGCGATCGCGGCGCTCGACGCCGACCCGGCCCGCCGGCTCGACGGCACCGACGCGCTGCAGGCCTGGATGCAACAGCTGAGCGACGCCGCGATCGAGGCGCTCGCCGGCACCCACTTCGACGTCCCCGAGCCGGTGCGCCGCCTCGAGTGCCGCATCGCCCCGACGCACGAGGGCGGCATCTACTACACCGGCCCGAGCGACGACTTCAGCCGCCCGGGCCGCATGTGGTGGTCGGTGCCGGACGACGTCACCTGGCACAGCACCTGGGCCGAGACGACGACCGTCTACCACGAGGGCGTGCCGGGCCATCACCTGCAGATCGCGCAGACCGTGTACCGCTCCGAGCTGCTGAACCGCTGGCGGCGCCTCGGCTGCTGGGTCAGCGGGCACGGCGAGGGCTGGGCGCTGTACGCGGAGCGGCTGATGGCCGACCTGGGCTTCCTCGACGACCCGGGCGACCGGATGGGCATGCTCGAGGGGCAGCGGCTGCGCGCCGCTCGCGTGGTGATCGACGTCGGCGTGCACTGCGGCCTGCCCGCCCCCGCCGAGGTGGGCGGCGGCACCTGGGACGCCGAGAAGGCGTGGGCGTTCGCGAACCAGCACGTCACGATGGCCGAGTCGATGCTGCGCTTCGAGGTCGACCGCTACCTCGGCTGGCCCGGCCAGGCGCCGTCGTACAAGCTCGGCGAGCGGCTGTGGCTGCAGCTGCGCGACCAGGTGCGCGAGCGCGAGGGCGCCGACTTCGACCTGGCCCGGTTCCACCGCCGCGCGCTCGACGTGGGGTCGGTCGGGCTCGACGTCCTGCAGCAGGCGCTGCTGCCCTGAAGCGTTTTGCCCGACGGACCGGACGATCCGGGACGAGCCCGGCGTTGACCACTGCGTGACCGTCGTCGAGACCGAGACCCCCGCCGCGACCCGCGTCTGGCGCCCCAAGCAGGTGCTGGTGACCCGGTCGGCCGCCGAGCGCCCGCACGGCCGGGAGATCGTGGCCCGCGCCGAGGCGGCCGGCGTGCCGCGCATCGAGCTGCTGCCCGGCGACCGGCTGCCGTCGCTGCGCGGTGCGACCGAGCGCGAGACGTACGCGAACGCCAAGTCGACGCTCGCGGTCGTGGTGGCGCCGCCGTCCAAGCTGCGGCTGCAGCCGATCCCCCCGAGCGCCGACTGGCGGTTCGACCTGGCCGAGGGCTGCCCCGCGCACTGCCAGTACTGCTACCTCGCCGGCTCGCTCGGCGGCCCGCCGGTCACCCGCGCCTACGCCAACCTCGACGAGGTGCTGGCCGGGCTCGACGCCGAGGTGGGCCGCGGGTCGGTCACCACCGGCTCGGCCGCCCGCGACCACGAGGGCACGACCTTCGAGGCGTCCTGCTACACCGACCCGCTCGGCATCGAGCGGCTCACCGGCTCGCTCTCGGCGGCGGTGCGGCACTTCGGCACGCACGACTGGGCCGGCCCGACGCAGCTGCGGTTCACCACCAAGTACGACGACGTCGCGCCGCTGCTCGACCTGCCGCACGGGGGCCGGACGCGGGTGCGCCTGTCGGTGAACGCCGCGCCGGTCAGCCGCCGGTTCGAGGGCGGCACCGCCTCGGTGCCGAACCGGCTCGCCGCCCTGCGGCGGCTGGCCCTCGCGGGGTACCCGGTCGGCCTGACGATCGCGCCGATCATGCCGGTCGACGACTGGCGCACCCACTACGGCGAGCTGCTCGCCGCGGCCGCCGACGCCGTCCGCGACGTGCCCGGCCTCGACCTGACCACCGAGCTGATCACCCACCGGTTCACGCCGCGCAGCAAGGAGGTGCTGCTCGGCTGGTACCCGCACACGCAGCTGGAGATGGACGAGGACGCCCGGCGGCAGAAGCGCGGCAAGTTCGGTGCCGCCAAGCACGTCTACCCCGCGCCGGTCATGGCCGAGCTGCGTGGCTGGTTCGAGCGCGAGCTCGCGGCCGTGCTGCCGCAGGCCCGGGTCCTGTACTGGACCTGACCGGCACCTAGGGTCGTCGGCGTGACCGAACCGACCGACCAGACGGCCGCGCCCGTGCTGCTGCTCGCCTCCGCCTCCCCCGCCCGGCTCGCCACGCTGCGCAGCGCCGGCCTCGACCCGCTCGTGCTGGTGTCGGGCGTCGACGAGGAGCGCGCGCTCGACGGCTACCCCGACCTCGCGCCCGACGAGGTGCCGCTGCTGCTGGCCCGGGCGAAGGCGTCGGCGGTCGCCACGCTGCTCGAGTCGGACGACGCACCCGCCGACGTGCCGGACGACGTCCTGGTGCTGGGCTGCGACTCGGTGCTCGAGCTCGACGGCGAGGTGCACGGCAAGCCGGCCGACGCGGCCGAGGCCGTCGCGCGCTGGCAGCGGATGCGCGGCCGCAGCGGCGTGCTGCACACCGGGCACTGGGTGGTCGACCTGCGCGACGGGTCGGCGGGCGGCACCGGCGCCACGATCGGCGCGGTGTCGTCGACCACCGTGCACTTCGCCGACGTGAGCGACGCCGAGATCGAGGCGTACGTCGCCACCGGCGAGCCCCTCGCCGTGGCCGGCGCGTTCACCACCGACGGGCTCGGCGGGGCGTTCGTGCGCGGCATCGAGGGCGACCACCACACCGTCGTCGGCGTCAGCCTGCCGCTGCTGCGCGACCTGCTCGCCGAGTGCGGCGTCGCGTGGACGTCGCTGTGGGGCCCGCGCGGCTGAGCTCGTCGAGCAGGGTGTGACGCAGTCGTGGCCGCCGGACGGCCCAGGGTGCGCGCCAGAACTTGACGACGGCCAGCGCCAGCAGGTTAGGTGAGGCTCACCTGCTGAGGCTTGCCTCACCACTCCGTCTGCTGGAGCCGTCCGTGCTGCCCACCTTCGTCATCGGCCTGCGCGAGGGCCTCGAGGCCTCGCTCATCGTCGGGATCGTCGCGGCCTTCCTCGTCTCGCAGGGCCGCCGCGACGCCCTGCGCCAGGTCGGCGTCGGCGTCGGCGCGGCCGTCGTGCTCTGCCTGGGCTTCGGCGTCGTGCTCGCGCTGCTCGAGCAGAGCCTGCCGCAGCGCCAGCAGGAGCAGCTCGAGACCGTCGTCGGCGTCGTCGCGCTCGGCATGGTCACCTGGATGGTGCTCTGGATGCGCCGCCACTCGCGCGGGCTGAAGGGCGAGCTCGAGGGCGCCGCCCGGGCCGCGCTGGCGCGCAACTCCACGCGGGCGCTCGTCGTCATGGCGTTCCTCGCCGTGCTGCGCGAGGGCTTCGAGACGGCGGTCTTCCTCGTCGCGGTGTTCACCGCCAGCACCTCCCCCGCGCAGGCCGGCAGCGGCGTCGTGCTCGGCCTGGCCGTGGCGATCGCCCTCGGGTACGCGGTCTACCGCGGCGGCGTGCGCATCAACCTCAGCCGCTTCTTCACCGCCACCGGCGTGGTGCTCGTCGTCGTCGCCGGCGGCCTGCTCATGACCGCCGTGCACACCGCCCACGAGGCCGGCTGGGTGAACGTCGGCCAGCAGACCGCGTTCGACGCCAGCGCGCTGGTGTCGCCCGGCACGCCGCAGGCCGCGCTGGTCACCGGGGTGCTCGGCCTGCAGCCGCAGCCGACGGTGATCGAGGTGGCCGCGTGGGCGGTCTACGTCGCCGTGATGCTGGCGGTCGTGCTCTGGCCGAAGCGCCGCCGCCCCGCCCCAGCACCGCTCGTGCGCGCCCACGCCGGCGCCACCTCCTGACCCCACGCGCCACGGCGCCACCTGCAGCACTCCGAAGGGACCACCCGTGCACCGCCCCCGCCTCGCCGTCCTCACGGCGCTCGCGCTCAGCCCGCTCGTCCTGTCCGCCTGCGGGTCGGACGACGCGTCGTCCGCGGGTGCGGCGTCCGGCGCCACCGTCGTGAAGATCAGCGTCACCGACGACGGCTGCGTGCCCAGCCCGGCCACCGCGGCCGCCGGGCCGCTCGAGTTCCAGGTGGTGAACACCGGGGCCAACCGGGTGACCGAGGCCGAGGTGCTGCAGGACGGCAAGATCCTGGGCGAGAAGGAGAACCTCACGCCGGGCCTCAGCGGCTCGTTCACGCTGCGCCTGACCGCCGGCGACTACGTGGTGGCCTGCCCAAACGCCGCCACCGACCAGTCCGCGTTCCAGGTGACTGGTGCGGCCGCCAGCACCACGGCGAACGCCGACCTGTCGAAGTCGGTCGAGACCTACCAGGCCTACCTGGAGAACCAGGCGAAGGGCCTGACCGCCTCGACCACGAAGTTCGTGGCCGCGGTGCAGGCCGGCGACGTGCAGCGGGCCAAGGCGCTCTTCGCCCCGACCCGCGCGTACTACGAGCGCATCGAGCCGGTGGCCGAGAGCTTCGGCGACCTCGACCCGCAGATCGACGCCCGCGAGAACGACGTCGCCGACACCGACACCTGGACGGGGTTCCACCGCATCGAGAAGGCGCTCTGGCAGGCCGGCTCGACGAAGGGCCTCGACGACGTCGCCGACCAGCTGCTCGCCGACGTGAAGGACCTGCAGACGAAGGTCGGCGAGGTGCAGCTCGCGCCCGAGCAGATCGCGAACGGCGCCGTCGGCCTGCTCGACGAGGTCGCCAAGAGCAAGATCACCGGCGAGGAGGACCGCTACTCGCACACCGACCTGTGGGACTTCGCGGCCAACGTCGCCGGTGCCCGCGAGGCCGTCGACGTGCTCGCACCCACGCTGCGGCAGAACGACCCGGCCCTGCTGAAGACGCTCGACGGCCAGTTCACCGACGTCCTGAAGTCCCTGTCGCAGTACCAGACCGGTGAGGGCTACGAGGACTACTCCGCGGTCACGGCCGACCAGCGCCGGCAGATGACGCAGGAGGTCAACGCGCTCGCCGAGTCGCTGAGCAAGGTGGCCGGCGTCCTGGTGAAGGCGGCGTCCTGACCGAGCAGCGCGGTCGCCTGTCCCGCCGGGGGTTCCTCGGCGGGATCGGTGCCGTGGGCGCGGGCGCGGCGGGGGTCGCCGCGGTCGACGCAGCCGCGGCCCACCCGGCCGCCGCGCCGTCGTCCACGGTGGCCGGCCCGCTCGGCGCGGCCGGGGGCGGCGCCGACGTCACCAGCGCGGCGGCGCGCGTCGACTTCCACGGCCCGCACCAGGCCGGCATCGACACCCCCTCGCAGGACCGGCTGGCGTTCGCCGCGTTCGACGTGGTGACCGACGACGCGGAAGAGCTGCGCCGGGTGCTGACCGAGTGGTCGCAGGCCGCCGTCGCGATGACCCGCGGCGTGCGCGTGCCCGGCGACTCGGTGACGCCCGCGCTGCCGCCGGCCGACACCGGCGAGGCGGTCGGGCTGCCGGCGTCCGCGCTGACGGTGACCGTCGGGTTCGGGCCCGACCTGTTCGACCACCGCTTCGGGCTCGCGGCGAAGCGTCCCTCCCGGCTCGCGCCGCTGCCCGCGCTGCCCGGCGACGAGCTGCAGCCGCAGCGCACCGGCGGCGACCTGGCGATCCAGGCCTGCTCGCACGACCCGCAGGTCGCCTTCCACGCCATCCGCAACCTGGCCCGCATCGGCAGCGGCGTGGTGGCCCTGCGCTGGACGCAGCTGGGCTTCGGTCGCACGTCGTCGACCACCCGCGCGCAGGCCACCCCGCGCAACCTCATGGGGTTCAAGGACGGCACCCGCAACATCAAGGCCGAGGACACCGACCTGATGGCCGACCACGTGTGGGTCGGCGACGACGAGCCGCAGGCCTGGATGCACGGCGGCAGCTACCTGGTGGCCCGGCGCATCCGGATGCTCATCGAGTCGTGGGACCGCGCCGTGCTGCAGGAGCAGGAGACCGTGATCGGGCGGCACAAGGCGTCCGGCGCCCCGCTCGCGGCGTCCGACGAGTTCGACGAGCTGCCGCTCGACGCGAAGGGCGCCGACGGCCAGCCGGTCGTCCCGGTCGACGCGCACGTGCGGCTCGCCTCCCCGCAGGCCAACGGCGGCCTGCAGATCCTGCGCCGCGGGTTCTCGTACACCGACGGCATCGACGAGGGCGGCCTGCTCGACGCCGGACTGTTCTTCATCAGCTTCCAGCGCGACCCCGAGCACTTCATTACCCTGCAGCGCCGGCTCGGCACGCACGACGCGCTGAACGAGTACATCAAGCACGTCGGCAGCGGCGTGTGGGCGGTGCCCCCGGGCCTGCCCGACGACACCCGCACCTGGGCCGACCACCTCTTCGCCTAGACCGGGGGGACGCCGCGGCGCCGGCTGGTGAAGGCCCGGTCGCGGCGCGCGGCGTACCGGAACCGGTGCAGCAGCTCGGCCCGCAGGTCCTCGGGCTCGACCACGCCGTCGAGCACCAGGTCGCTGACGAGGCGCTCGAGGTCGACGTCCTGCTCGTACTCCGCGCGCCGGTCGGCGACGAACGCGGCCCGCTCGTCGGGGTCGGCGATCGCCTCGATCTTGTTGGCGTACACCGCGTTCACGGCCGCCTCGGGTCCCATGACGGCGATCCGGGCGGTGGGCAGCGCGAGGCAGGCGTCGGGGCCGAAGCCGGGGCCGGCCATCGCGTACAGCCCGGCGCCGTAGGCCTTGCGCACCACGACGGAGATCTGCGGCACGGTCGCCTCCGACACCGCGCTCACCATCTTGGCGCCGTGCCGGATGATGCCGCCGCGCTCGACGTCCGACCCGATCATGAAGCCGGGCACGTCGGCCAGGTAGAGCAGCGGGACGTTGAACGCGTCGCACCACCAGATGAACCGGGCCGCCTTGTCGGCGCTGTCGGCGAAGAGCACGCCGCCCTTCACCGCGCTGTTGTTGGCGACCACGCCGACCGTGCGGCCGTCCATCCGCCCGAAGCCGGTGACCAGCTCGGCCGCGAACAGCGGCTTCACCTCGAAGAACGAGTCCTCGTCCAGCAGCCCGTCGAGCACCTCGTGGACGTCGAACGGCTGGCTCTCGACCTCGGGCACCACGCTCGCGTCGAGCGGCGTCAGCGGCGGCTCGGGCACGTAGGTCGGCGGCTCGTCGCGCCAGGTCGAGGGCAGGTACGACAGCAGCAGCCGAGCCTGCTCGATGGCGTCGGCGTCGTCGCTCGCGAGCAGGTCGCCGCAGCCGCTGACGGTGCAGTGCATGCGGGCGCCGCCCATCTCCTCGAGCGACACCTTCTCGCCGACGACCATCTCGGCCATCCGCGGGCTGCCGAGGTACATCGACGCGTTGCCCTCCACCATGATCACGCAGTCGGTGAACGCCGGGATGTACGCGCCGCCGGCCGCCGAGGGGCCGAACAGGCAGCAGATCTGCGGCACCCGACCCGACAGCGCGACCTGGTTGTGGAAGATCCGCCCGGCGCCGCGGCGCCCGGGGAACAGGTCGACCTGGTCGGTGATCCGGGCACCGGCCGAGTCGACGAACCAGAAGACCGGCAGCTCCTCGCGCAGCGCGTGCTCGGTGGCGCGGACGATCTTCTCGACGGTGCGGGCGCCCCACGAGCCGGCCTTCACGGTCGGGTCGTTCGCCACGACCATCGCCGGCCGGCCGTCGACGGTGCCGCGTCCGGTGACGACGCCGTCGGCGGGCAGCCGGTCGGCCAGGGCGTTGGCGTAGCGGCCGTCCTCGACGAAGCTGCCGTCGTCGAACAGCAGCGCGATGCGCTCGCGCACCGGCAGCTTGTGCTGCGACGCCAGCTTCGCGGCGCCGCGCTCGTCGGGCCGCTCGGACGCCTCGCGGGCGGCCTGCAGCCGCGCGCGGACGTCGGCGACCTTCGGGTCGACCGCGTACCGCGGGGCGCGTGCGAGGGCGGTCACGACGGCAGGCCCAGACCGCGGGCGATCACCATGCGCTGCACCTCGCTGGTGCCCTCGCCGATCTCGAGGATCTTGGCGTCGCGGTAGAAGCGCGCGACGGGGTACTCCTCCATGAACCCGTTGCCGCCGAACACCTGCGTGGCGGTGCGGGTGGCGCTCACAGCGGCCTCGGTGGAGTAGAGCTTCGCGATCGCCGCGGCCTGCTTCACCTCGGCGGTGCTGCGCCGCCCCTGCGAGTGCAGGTCCTTCAGCCAGGCCGCCTTGTACGTCAGCATGCGCGCGGCCTCGGTGGCGACGGCGAGGTCGGCGACCTGGAACGACACGCCCTGGTTGACGCCGATCGGGCGGCCGAACGCGAGCCGGCTCGACGCATACGACGTGCACGCCTCCAGGCAGGCCTGCGCGAGACCGACCGCGAGCGCCGAGATGGCGATGCGCCCGTCGTCCAGCGTGGCGAGGAACTGCTTGAACCCCTGCCCGCGGGCACCGAGCAGGTTGCCCTCGGGCACGTGCACGTCGGTGAACGACAGGCCGTGCGTGTCGCTGGCGTGCCAGCCGAGCTTGTCGTACGGCGGCGCGACGTCGAACCCGGGCGTGCCGGACGGCACCATGATCGCGCTGATCTCGGCGCGGCCGCGCTCGTCCGTGCCGGTGCGCGCGGTGACGGTGACGACGCTCGTCAGGTCGCTGCCGCTGTTGGTGATGAACGACTTCGCGCCGTCGACGACCCACTCGCCGTCGTCGAGCCGGGCCTTCGTACGGGTGGCGCCGGCGTCCGACCCGGCGTCCGGCTCGGTGAGGCCGAAGGCGGCGAGCGCCCGGCCGGCGACGAGGTCGGGCAGCCAGCGCTGCTTCTGCTCGTCCGAGCCGAAGGTGAGGATCGGGTTGATGCCGAGGCCGACGCCGGCCGAGAGCGTGATGCCGACCGACTGGTCGATCCGGCCGAGCTCCTCGATGGCGACGCAGAGCGACGTGAAGTCCGCCCCGGCGCCGCCGTACTCCTCCGGCACCACGAGCCCGAACAGGCCGAGGTCGCCCATCTGCGGCACGAGGTGCGCCGGGAAGTGGTGCTCGCGGTCCCACTGCGCCGCGTGCGGTGCGACCTGCTCCTCGGCGAAGTCGCGGACCACCTGCCGGAAGTCCTCGTGGTCCTTGCTCAGCTCGAAGCCGGTCATGGCGTGCCTCCGTCGGCAGGGGTGCGCGGGTCTCGCGACTTGACGTTGACGTCAACGTAAAGCAGGGTCGGGGTCGTGGCAAGCGAGCGCACGTGGACGATCGCGGAGGTGGCCGAGGACCTCGGCGTCACCCACCGCACCGTGCGCTACTACGAGGACGTCGGCCTGGTCTCCCCCGAGCGGCGCGGCACCGTGCGCGTCTACCGGGCCCGCGACCGCATCCGGCTGCAGCTGGTGCTGCGCGGCAAGCGGCTCGGGTTCCCGCTCGACGAGATCCGCACCATCGTCGACATGTACGACCAGACCCCGGGTGAGGCGGGCCAGCTGCGCTACCTGCTCGACCAGGTGGGCGAGCGGCGGGCCGAGCTGACCCAGCGGCTGCACGACGTGCGGTCGGCGCTGGCCGAGCTGGCCGACCTCGAGCGCCGCTGCCGCGAGGACCTCGAGGCGCTGCAGCCACCCGAGACCCACGACGGCGCGAGCGCCGGCGCGCGCTAGAGTCGCGGCCGGTCAGGAGCAGGAGAGTCGATGACGACAGTGACGACGGCGGAGGCGGACGCGATGGCAGGCGGGCACGGCACGGTCACCAAGGTGCTCATCGCGAACCGCGGTGAGATCGCGGTGCGCATCGCCCGGGCGTGCGCGGACGACGGCGTCGCGTCGGTCGCCGTCTACGCCGACCCCGACCGCGACGGCCTGCACGTGAAGGTCGCCGACGAGGCCTACGCGCTCGGCGGCTCGACCCCGGCCGACTCCTACCTCGACGTCGCGAAGCTGCTCGACGTCGCCGCCCGCTCGGGCGCCGACGCGGTGCACCCCGGCTACGGCTTCCTCGCCGAGAACGCCGGCTTCGCGCAGGCCGTGCTCGACGCCGGGCTGACCTGGATCGGCCCGAGCCCCGCGGCGATCGACGCCCTGGGCGACAAGGTGAAGGCGCGGCACATCGCCGAGCGCGCCGGCGCGCCGCTGGTGGCCGGCACGAAGGACCCGGTGTCGGGCGCCGACGAGGTGCTGGCGTTCGCCGACGAGCACGGGCTGCCGGTCGCGATCAAGGCGGCGTACGGCGGCGGCGGCCGCGGCCTCAAGGTGGCCCGCACCCGCGAGGAGATCCCCGAGCTGTACGAGTCGGCGGTGCGCGAGGCGGTGTCGGCGTTCGGCCGCGGCGAGTGCTTCGTCGAGCAGTACCTCGACCACCCGCGGCACGTCGAGACCCAGTGCCTCGCCGACACCCAGGGCAACGTCGTCGTGGTGTCGACCCGCGACTGCTCGCTGCAGCGGCGCCACCAGAAGCTCGTCGAGGAGGCGCCCGCGCCGTTCCTCAGCGACGAGCAGGTCGCCGAGCTCTACCGCAGCTCGAAGGCGATCCTGCGCGAGGCCGACTACACCGGCGCCGGCACCTGCGAGTTCCTCGTGGCCACCGACGGCCGCATCTCGTTCCTCGAGGTGAACACCCGCCTGCAGGTCGAGCACTGCGTGTCGGAGGAGGTCTCGGGTCTCGACCTGGTGCGCGAGCAGCTGCGGATCGCGCGCGGCGAGGCCCTCGGCTACGACGACCCCGAGCTGCGCGGCCACTCGATCGAGTTCCGCATCAACGCCGAGGACGGCGGCCGCGGGTTCCTGCCCGCCCCCGGCACCGCCACGGTCTTCGACCCGCCCAGCGGGCCCGGCGTCCGGCTCGACTCGGGCGTGGTGGCCGGCGACACGGTGGCCGGCGCGTTCGACTCGATGCTCGCCAAGCTCGTCGTCACCGGCGCCACCCGGCAGCAGGCGCTCGAGCGCTCGCGCCGTGCGCTCGACGCGTTCGTCGTCGAGGGCATGCCGACCGTCATCCCGTTCCACCGCGTCGTCGTGCGCGACCCGGCGTTCGCGCCGTCCGACCCCACGACGCCGTTCACGGTGCACACCCGCTGGATCGAGACCGAGTTCGACAACCAGATCGCGCCGTACGGCGGGCCCGTGGGCGAGGCGGCCGAGTCCGGCGAGCGCGAGACGGTCGTCGTCGAGGTCGGCGGCAAGCGGCTCGAGGTCGTGCTGCCGGCCGGACTCGGCGTCGGCTCGGGCGGCGGCGGCTCGACCGCGCGCGCCCGCGCCCCCAAGCGCTCGGCCCGCGGCGCCTCGGCGGCGGTGGCCGGCGGCGACGCCCTCACCGCCCCGATGCAGGGCACGATCGTGAAGATCGCCGTCGAGGAGGGCCAGGTCGTCGAGGCCGGCGAGCTCGTCGTGGTGCTCGAGGCCATGAAGATGGAGCAGCCCATCACCGCGCACAAGGCCGGCACCGTCACCGGCCTCGCCGCCGAGATCGGCCAGACCGTCACCAGCGGCGCCGTCCTGCTCGAGCTCAAGGACTGACCCGACGGCGCGACAGCCCGGGCCGTCGGGTGGTCGGTGCCGCGGTCCGACGACAGCAGTTCCGTCGTCGGAGTGCGGTGCCGACCGCGGGACGTGGAGCCCGGGCGCGGAGCGCCGTCAGAAGGCTCTGGTGTGGAGCTGGCGGGCTGCTTCGGCGATGGAGCCGGACATCGACGGGTAGACCGTGAAGCTGGCCGCGACCTGGTCGACGGTGAGCTTGGTCTGCACGGCGAGCGCGATCGAGAACACCAGCTCGGACGCGCGGGGGGCGACGACGACGCCGCCCATGACGATGCCGGTGCCGGCGCGGGCGAAGAGCTTCACGAACCCGTCGTGCACGTTCTGCATCTTGGCTCGCGCGTTGGTGGCGAGCGGCAGCATGACGGTCTCGGCGGCGATGCCGGCCTGCTCGAGCGCGGGGCCCGACCAGCCGACGGTGGCGATCTCGGGGTCGGTGAAGATGTTGGCCGCCACGGCGCGCAGGTTGAGCGGCTGCACGGCGTCGCCGAGCGAGTGGAACATCGCGATGCGGCCCTGCATGGCGGCGACCGACGCGAGCGGCAGCACGCCGGTGCAGTCGCCGGCCGCGTAGACGCCGCGGGCGCTGGTGCGCGACACGCCGTCGACCTGCACGTGCCCGGACGGCGTGAGCGCGACGCCCGACTCCTCGAGCCCGATCCCCGCGGTGTTGGGCACCGAGCCGACGGCCATCACGGCGTGCGAGCCCTCGACGCGGCGCCCGTCGGTGAGCTCGACGACCACGCCGTCGCCGGTGCGGGTGACGGAGGCCGCGCGCGAGCGGTTCAACACGGTCATGCCGCGGCGGCGGAACACGTCCTCGATCACCTGGGCGGCGTCGGCGTCCTCGCCGGGCAGCACGCGGTCGCGGGAGCTGACCAGGGTGACGGCGCTGCCGAGGCCGAGGTAGGCGTGCGCGAGCTCGGCGCCGGTGACGCCGGAGCCGACGACCACGACGTGCTCGGGCAGGTCGGGCAGGTCGTAGAGCTGCTGCCAGGTGAGGATGCGCTCGCCGTCGGGCTGCGCGGTGTCGAGCTCGCGGGGCCGGGCGCCGGTGGCGAGCAGCACGACGTCGGCGTCGAGGGTCTCCTGCCCGCCGTCGAGCAGGTCGGCGACGACGCGCTGCGGGCCATCCAGCCGGCCGGTGCCGCGCAGTATGCGGACGCCGTGCCGCTCGAGCCCGCTGGCGACGTCGTCGCTCTGGGCGCGGGCCAGCGACTTGACCCGCTCGTTGACGGTCGGCAGGTCGGCGCGGGCGATCTCACCCGGCTCGGGCGAGCCGGCCAGCTGCACCCCGAGGCCCTTGGCGGCGAAGAACCGGCTCATGAAGTCGGCGGTCGAGATGAGCGTCTTGCTCGGCACGCAGTCGGTGAGCACGGCCGCGCCGCCCAGCCCGTCGCGGTCGACGACAGCGACCTCGGCGCCGAGCTGCGCCGCCACGAGGGCGCTCTCGTACCCGCCCGGACCCCCGCCGACCACCACCACGCGTGCGCTCACGAACCCATCCAACCAGGCGGGTCCGACGTCCGATGAGTCCTGCCGCGGTCCGCGGTCCGACCTCGTGACACCCGACGCGACCCCAGGAGCCCGCCGTGACCGCGACCTACACCTTCGACGTCTTCTGCAGCCTCGACGGGTTCGCCGCCGCGGGCGGGGACTGGACGGGCTACTGGGGCAAGCAGGGACCCGAGCTGCTGGCGCACCGGCTGGCGCAGTACGAGGCGGAGCAGCGGCTGGTGCTGGGCGCCATCACGTTCCGGCAGTTCACGCAGATGCTCGCCGACAGCACCGAGGACTCCGACGTCCGCGACCCGTGGGTGACGGCGATGCGTGCGCTGCCGACCACCGTGCTGTCGACCACCCTGTTCGAGCCGCTCGACTGGCCGGACGCGACCGTGGTGGACGACGACCCGGTCGACGCCGTCCGGCGGCTGAAGGAGGAGTCACCGGTGCCGCTGCGCTCGCACGGCAGCCTCCTGCTGAACCGCGCGCTGCTGGCCGCCGGCCTGGTCGACCGCCTGCAGGTCACGGTGTTCCCGGTCGTCACCGGCCGCACCGGGCAGCAGCCGGTCTTCGAGGGCGCGGAGGACCTCGACCTCGAGCTGCTGGAGCAGCACGTCCTCGACGGGCGCACGCTCGAGCTCACCTACCGGCCGACCCTGCACCGACCCGCCTGAGGCGGCTCGCGACGACCGCCCACTAGCCTCGCCCCCATGGCCCTGTACGCCGCCTACGGCACCAACCTGGACGCGAGCCGCATGCTGCGCCTGGCGCCGCACTCGCCCACCCGCGGCACCGGGTGGCTCTCGGGGTGGCGGCTGACGTTCGCCGGCGAGGACATCGGCTGGGACGGCCCGAAGGCGACGATCGTCGAGGACCCGACGAGCCAGGTGTACGTCGCGCTGTACGACGTGACGCCGGCCGACGAGGAGACGATGGACGAGTTCGAGCGCGCGGTGCTCGGCGGCGCCACGAAGATCCGCCTGCGCGTGCACACGCTGGACGGCGACCCGCTGGCCTGGGTGTACGTGATGGACGCCTACGAGGGCGGGCTGCCCACCGCGAGCTACCTCGGCGAGCTGGCCGAGGCCGCCGAGGTGGCCGGCGCCCCCGACGACTACGTGGCCGACCTGCGCGCGCGCCCCTGCCGCTCGGACGGCTAGCGCGGGGAGGTTCGGTGCGCATCCGGCGATTCGCCCGCACCGAGACGGTGCGAACCGGTAGAAACGCAACGAGCACCACCGAGGACGTGCCCGACCCGTGCGCCTCCGTCACCCGAGAGGCACCCCGGATGCGCAGGATCGTCGCGGCCGTCGCCGCGCTCGTCGTCGCGGCTGGCACGGCCGCGCTGGCCGTCCCCGCCCAGGCCGCGCCCGTCGCACCCGCGGCCGCGACGTCCGCCCGGGCGGCGACCGCCGCGCTCGACGGGCCCACCCGCCCGCGCATCCGCTGGAAGCGCTGCACCAACGGGCTCGAGGCGTACGGCGCGCAGTGCGGCACGTTGAAGGTGCCGCTCGACCACGCGAAGCCGTACGGCACGCAGATCACCCTGGCGCTGTCGCGCATCAAGCACACGGTCACGACGTCCCGCTACCAGGGCGTGATGCTGACCAACCCCGGTGGCCCCGGCGGGTCGGGCCAGACGCTGTCGGTGCTCGGCTCCTACGTGCCGCACCACGTCGGCGACGCCTACGACTGGATCGGCTTCGACCCGCGCGGCGTGGGCAGCAGCCGGCCCGCCCTGCGCTGCAAGGCCTCGTACTTCCGCACGAACCGCCCCGACTACGTGACGACCACGACGAAGCTGCAGACCGCGTGGCTGTCGCGCACCGAGCGGTACGCGCAGGCGTGCGGCGACCGCGGCGGCGCCCTGCTGCGGCACCTGCGCAGCATCGACACGGTGCGCGACATGGAGAGCATCCGCGTCGCCCTCGGCGTCCAGAAGATCAGCTACTACGGCTTCTCGTACGGCACCTACCTCGGCCAGCTGTACGCCACCCGCTACCCGCAGCGGGTGCGCCGCATGGTGCTCGACGGCGTGGTCGACCCGAAGCGGGTCTGGTACCAGGCGAACCTCGACCAGGACCCTGCCTTCGAGCACGCCATCCGGGTCTGGTTCGCGTGGGTCGCGCGCTACGACTCGGTCTACCGCCTGGGGAAGACCGAGGCCGCCGTCCGAAAGCGCTGGTACGCCGAGCAGGACGCGCTGCGGCGCAGGCCCGCGGGCGGAGACATCGGGCCCGCCGAGTGGACCGACCTGTTCGTCTCGGCCGCCTACTACCAGAGCACCTGGACCGACGAGGCCGCGCTGTTCGCCTCGTGGGTGCACGACCGCGACGTCGACGTGCTGCGGTACACGTACCAGACCTCCGACGACTACGGCGACGACAACGGCTTCGCGGTCTACAACGCCGTGCAGTGCACCGACGCCAAGGCACCCACGAAGTGGCGCACCTGGCGCACCGACGCCAAGCGGGTCGCCGCGAGGTCTCCGTTCCTGACCTACAGCAACCTGTGGTTCAACGCGCCCTGCCACTCCTGGCCGGTGCGGGCCGGCACGCCGAGCAAGGTCGACGGACGCCGGGCGCCCAAGATCCTCCTGGTGAACCAGACCGGTGACGCGGCGACGCCGTACGCCGGGGCCAAGGTCGTGCGCCGGCTGTTCCCCCGCTCGGTGCTGCTCGCCGAGCCGGGCGGCACCACGCACGCCGGCTCGCTCGGCGGCAACCGGTGCACCGACGACGTCGTCGCGCGCTACCTCAAGACGGGCGCCACCGTGCGGCGGCACCGCGGCACGGGCGCCGACGTGACCTGCGCGCCGCTGCCGAAGCCCACGCCGAGCCGGGTGCAGGTGACCGAGCTCGGCCGCTCGGCCCGCACCCCCGCCCCGGCGTCCGACCCGTTCTCGTTGCAGGCCGTGCTGCAGGCGGCGCAGCTCCCCCGCTGACCCCCTGCACGTCAGCCCGCTGCGCACGTGCTCGTGCGCGGCGGGACGGCGGCACGCTCTAGGGTCGCAGGCATGACGCAGCCGACCACCGACCTGGCCGACCCCGCGACCGACCCGTTCGAGGTCGCCGCCGCCGCGGCCGCCCGGCTCGCCGAGCTGACCGGCGCGCCGCGGCACGACGTGGCGCTGGTGCTCGGCTCGGGCTGGGGACCGGCCGCCGAGCTGCTGGGCGAGACGCTGGCCGAGGTGCCGGCCGCCGAGCTGCCCGGGTTCCGGCCGTCCGCCGTGGCGGGGCACAGCAGCACGCTGCGCTCGGTGCGCATCGGCGACTCCGACCGCCGGGCCCTGGTGCTCGGCAGCCGCACCCACCTGTACGAGGGGCGCGGCGTGCGGGCGGTCGTGCACGGCGTCCGGACGGCGGCCGCGGCCGGCTGCTCGACGGTCGTGCTGACCAACGGCTGCGGGGGCCTCGACCCGTCGTGGACGCCCGGCACGCCGGTGCTGATCAGCGACCACCTGAACCTCACCGCGACCTCCCCGCTCGAGGGCGCCACCTTCGTCGACCTCACCGACCTGTACTCGACCCGGCTGCGCGCGCTCTGCCACGACGTCGAGCCGGGCCTGGCCGAGGGCGTCTACGCGCAGTTCCCCGGCCCGCACTACGAGACGCCCGCCGAGGTGCGGATGGCGGGCGTGCTCGGTGCCTCGCTGGTCGGCATGTCGACCGCGCTCGAGGCGATCGCCGCGCGGCAGGCGGGCCTGGAGGTGCTCGGCGTCTCGCTCGTGACGAACCTCGCGGCCGGCATCGGCGGCGAGCCGCTCGACCACGCCGAGGTGCTCGCCGCCGGGCAGGCCGCCGCCGAGCGCTGCGGCCGGATGCTCGCCGAGGTCGTCCGCCGCCTCTGAACCCGCCGTCCCCTGGTGCCGAGATGCGAGCAGTGGTTGGCGCAGGCCCCGCCGGAGCAACCACGACTCGCATCTCGGCGGGAGGGTGCCGCGGGCGATGGCCTAGGGTGCTCGGGTGTCTGCGCCGCTGCTGACCTCTGCCCGCGCCTGGCTGGAGGGTGACCCGGACGACGTCACCCGGGCCGAGCTGCAGGGGGTGATCGAGCGCGCCGAGTCCGGGGACGAGCACGCGCTGGCCGACCTGGCCGACCGCCTCGACGGCACCCTCGAGTTCGGCACCGCGGGGCTGCGCGGGCAGATCGGCGCGGGGTCGAACCGGATGAACCGCGCGGTGGTGATCCGCGCGGCCGCCGGCCTGACCGCGTACCTGGCCGAGCGCCAGCCGCAGCCGACCGTGGTGATCGGGTACGACGCGCGGCACCGCAGCGACGACTTCGCCCGCGACACCGCCGCCGTGGTCGTGGCGGCCGGGGGCCGGGCGCTGCTGCTGCCCCGCGCGCTGCCGACGCCGGTGCTGGCCTTCGCCGTCCGGCACCTCGGCGCCGACGCGGGCGTCATGGTCACCGCGAGCCACAACCCGCCGCAGGACAACGGGTACAAGGTCTACCTCGGCGACGGCAGCCAGATCGTGCCGCCCGCCGACCACGACATCGCGGCGCAGATCGACGCCGTGCCGCCGGCCGCGCAGGTCGCCCGGGCCGACGACGGCTGGCAGGTGCTGGGCGACGACGTGCTCGACGCCTACCTCGACGCGGCGGCCGCCGTGGTGTCGCCCGACGCGCCGCGCGAGCTGTCGGTCGTGCACACCCCGCTGCACGGCGTCGGGCGCGACGTCCTCGTGGAGGCGTTGCGCCGCAGCGGTTTCAGCGCGCCGTACGTCGTGCCGAGCCAGGCCGAGCCCGACCCCGACTTCCCGACCGTCGCGTTCCCGAACCCCGAGGAGCCCGGCGCGATGGACGCCGCGCTCGACGCCGCCCGCGAGCGCGGCGCCGACGTGGTCCTGGCCAACGACCCGGACGCTGACCGGTGCGCGGTCGCGGTGCCCGACCCGCAGGCGGACGGCGGGTGGCGGGTGCTGCGCGGCGACGAGGTCGGCGTGCTGCTCGGCGCCCACGTGGTCGAGCGCGGCGTCGGCCCGCACGACGTGCTGGCCTGCTCGATCGTGTCGAGCCGGTGGCTGGCCGCGGTGGCGGCGGCGCACGGCGTGCGGCACGTCGAGACGCTCACCGGGTTCAAGTGGATCGCGCGGGTGCCGGGGCTGCGGTACGGCTACGAGGAGGCGCTCGGCTACTGCGTCGACCCCGGCCGCGTGCGCGACAAGGACGGCGTGAGCGCGGCGCTGCTGGTGGCCGAGCTCGCCGCGACGCTGAAGGCGCAGGGCCGCACGCTGCTCGACCGCCTCGACGAGCTGGCCACGGCGCACGGCGTGCACGCCACCGACCAGTACGCGGTGCGCGTCGCCGACCTCGCGCTCATCGCGGGCGCGATGCAGCGGCTGCGGGCCACCCCGCCGTCCGAGCTGGGCGGCTCGGCGGTCGAGCGCACCGACGACCTGACCCGCGGCGACGGCGACCTGCCACCGACCGACGGGCTGCGCTACCACCTCGCCGACGGAAGCCGGGTGATCGTGCGGCCGAGCGGCACCGAGCCGAAGCTGAAGTGCTACCTCGAGGTCGTCGAGCCGGTCGACGACGATCTGCAGCACTCCAGGAGCGTTGCGGCACAGCGACTCCAGGCACTGAAGGCGTCGGTGCGCGAGGCCGTGGGGCTCGAGTGACCGGCGTCGTGGTGGTCGGCAGCCTGTCGGCCGACGTGACGGCGTTCGCCCCGCGGCTGCCCGGGCCCGGCGAGACCGTGCTGGGCAGCACCTTCTCGATGGTGCTCGGCGGCAAGGGCGCGAACCAGGCGGTCGCGGCGGCGCGCGCCGGTGCGGTCACCGCGATGGTCGGCTGCGTCGGCGACGACCTGTTCCGCGACCTCGTGGTCGACGGGCTGCGCGCCGAGGGCGTCGGCACCGACCACCTGCGCACCGTGTCAGGCCCCACCGGCATCGCGCACATCCGGGTCGACGCCGCGGGCCAGAACGACATCGTCGTCGTGCCGCTGGCCAACGCCGAGCTGACGACGGACGCCGCGGAGAAGGCGCTGCGGGCGCTGGCACCGGGCGCCGCCGTGCTGCTGCTGCAGCTCGAGGTCCCGCTCGAGACCGCCGTGCACGCCGCACGGGTGGGCCACGAGCTCGGGCTCACGGTCGTGCTCGACCCCGCGCCCGCCGCCGAGCTCGACCACGCGGTCTGGGCGCACGTCGACGTCGTCACCCCGAACGAGACCGAGGCCCGACGCATCACCGGGTGCACCGACGTCGCGGACGCCGGCCGCTGGTTCGTCGAGCGCGGCGCGCGGACCGCCGTGGTCACCGTCGGCGGCGACGGCGCGGTCGTCGTCGACGCCCGGTGCACCCGCCGGCTGGCCACCCACCCGGTGACGCCCGTCGACACCACGGCCGCGGGTGACGCCGTCGCCGGGCACCTCGGAGCGGCGCTGGCCGCCGGCGCGGGGCTCGACGACGCGCTGCGCCGGGCGCTGGCCGCGGGCGCCCTCGCGGTCACGGTCGCCGGAGCGAGCCCGAGCCTGCCCACCGCGGCCGCCGTCGACGCGCTGCTCGGCGACGACCACCCGGCGCACGAGGGATAGTGGAGCCATGAGCACAGTCACCGAGCACGCGTCCGTGCTCGACGTCGTCGGCGGCAGCGAGCTGACCGACGCCGGCCTGCGGCGGTTCCTGCACGGCCTGCCCGGCGTCGACCAGGTCGGCCTCGAGTCGCGGGCCGCCGGCCTGCGCACGCGGTCGGTCAAGACGACGTCGAAGGCGTGGGCGATCGACACGGCGATCTCGATGGTCGACCTCACCACGCTCGAGGGCGCCGACACCCCCGGCAAGGTGCGGGCGCTGTGCGCGAAGGCGGCGCACCCCGACCCGTCCGACCCGTCGACGCCCACGGTGGCCGCGGTCTGCGTCTACAACGACCTCGCGTCGATCGCCGTGGAGGCGCTGCGCGGCACCGGCATCCACGTCGCCGCGGTGGCCACGGCGTTCCCGTCCGGCCGGGCCACGCTGCCGGTCAAGCTCGCCGACGTCCGCGACGCGGTCGAGGGCGGGGCCGACGAGATCGACATGGTCATCGACCGCGGGGCGTTCCTGTCGGGCCGCTACCTGCAGGTGCACGACGAGATCGTCGCCGTGAAGCAGGTGTGCGGCGACGCGCACCTCAAGGTGATCCTGGAGACCGGCGAGCTGCCGCGGTACGACGACGTGCGGCGCGCGTCGTGGCTCGCGATGCTCGCGGGCGCCGACTTCATCAAGACCAGCACCGGCAAGGTGCAGCCCGCCGCCACGCTCCCGCTCGTGACGCTGATGCTCGAGGCGGTGCGCGACTTCCGCGAGGCCACCGGACGCCAGGTGGGTGTGAAGCCCGCCGGCGGCATCCGCACCAGCAAGGACGCCATCAGCCACCTGGTCGTGGTGAGCGAGGTGGCCGGCGACGACTGGCTCGACCCGGACTGGTTCCGGTTCGGGGCGTCGACCCTGCTGAACGACCTGCTGCTGCAGCGCCAGAAGCTCGCCACCGGTCGCTACAGCGGCCCCGACTACGTGACGGTGGACTGATCACCATGGGCAAGCTCGAGTACGCACCGGCGCCCGAGTCGCGCTCGGTCGTCGACATCCGCCCGTCGTACGGCCTGTTCGTCGACGGCGCGTTCGTCGACCCGGCGTCCGGCTCGTCGTTCAAGACGGTCAGCCCCGCGACGGAGGAGGTGCTGGCCGAGGTCGCCGAGGGCGGTGCCGAGGACGTCGACCGCGCCGTCCGCGCCGCCCGCCGGGCCTACGAGCAGGTCTGGTCGAGGTTGTCGGGCATCGAGCGTTCGAAGTACCTCTTCCGCATCGCGCGCATCCTGCAGGAGCGGGCGCGCGAGCTGGCGGTGCTCGAGACCCTCGACAACGGCAAGCCGATCAAGGAGAGCCGCGACGTCGACGTCCCGCTCGCCGCGCAGTGGTTCTTCCACCACGCCGGGTGGGCCGACAAGCTCGAGCACGCCGGCTACGGCGCCGACCCGAAGCCGGTCGGTGTCGTCGGTCAGGTGATCCCCTGGAACTTCCCGCTGCTCATGCTGGCCTGGAAGGTCGCGCCGGCGCTGGCCTGCGGCAACACGGTGGTGCTGAAGCCCGCCGAGACGACCCCGCTGAGCGCGCTGCTGTTCGCCGAGATCTGCCAGCAGGCCGAGCTGCCGCCCGGCGTGGTCAACGTCGTCACCGGCGCGGGCGCCACGGGGCAGGCGCTCGTCGAGCACCCCGACGTCGACAAGATCGCGTTCACCGGCTCGACCGCGGTCGGCAAGCAGATCGCCCGCGCGGTCGCCGGCACCCGCAAGCGCGTGACGCTCGAGCTGGGCGGCAAGGGCGCGAACATCGTGTACGACGACGCGCCGGTCGACCAGGCCGTCGAGGGCATCGTCACCGGCATCTTCTTCAACCAGGGGCACGTGTGCTGCGCGGGCTCGCGACTGCTGGTGCAGGAGAACGTGGCCGACGAGGTGGTCGAGCGGCTGCAGCGCCGCCTCGGCACGCTGCGCGTCGGCGACCCGCTCGACAAGAACACCGACGTCGGCGCCATCAACTCCGCCGAGCAGCTGGCCCGGATCACCGAGCTGGTCGACGCCGGCGAGGCCGAGGGTGCCACCCGCTGGTCGCCGGCCTGCGAGCTGCCGACGTCGGGCTACTGGTTCGCGCCGACCGTCTTCACCGGCGTCTCGAGCACGCACCGCATCGCCCGCGAGGAGGTGTTCGGCCCGGTGCTGTCGGTGCTGACCTTCCGCACGCCGGAGGAGGCGGTCTCGAAGGCCAACAACACGCAGTACGGGCTGAGCGCGGGCGTCTGGTCGGACAAGGGCTCGCGCGTGCTGTGGACCGCCGACCGGCTGCGCGCCGGCGTGGTGTGGGCCAACACGTTCAACAAGTTCGACCCGGCCTCGCCGTTCGGCGGCTACAAGGAGTCGGGACACGGCCGCGAGGGCGGCCGCCACGGGCTGGAGGCCTACCTTGCCCACTGAGCAGGCACCGCGGCTCGAGGTGCGCAAGACCTACAAGCTGTACGTGGGTGGCGCGTTCCCGCGCAGCGAGTCGGGTCGCTCGTACCCGGTGACCGACGCGCAGGGCGGGTTCCTCGCGAACGCGGCCATGGCCTCGCGCAAGGACGCGCGCGACGCCGTCGTCGCTGCCCGTGCGGCACAGGCGAAGTGGGCGTCGGCGACGGCGTACAACCGCGGCCAGGTGCTCTACCGGGTGGCCGAGGTGCTGGAGGGCCGGCGCGCGCAGTTCGTCGACGAGGTGCGGCGCGGCGAGGGGCTGTCGGCGGCGCAGGCGGACGCCGTCGTCGACGCGGCCGTCGACCGCTGGGTCTGGTACGCCGGGTGGACCGACAAGGTGGCGCAGGTGCTCGGTGGCCTGAACCCGGTGGCCGGGCCGTTCTTCGACATCAGCGTGCCCGAGCCGACGGGCGTGGTGGCGGTGCTCGCGCCGCAGCGCTCCTCGCTGCTCGGCCTGGTCTCGGTGGTGGCGCCGGCGCTCGTCACCGGCAACAGCGTCGTGGTGCTGGCCAGCGAGCACCGCCCGCTGCCCGCCGTCACGCTCGGCGAGGTGCTCGCGACGTCCGACGTGCCGGGCGGCGTCGTCAACGTGCTGACCGGCCGCACCGCCGAGGTGGCGCCCTGGCTGGCCTCGCACATGGACGTGAACGCCATCGACCTGGCCGGCACCGCCGGCGCGGACGGCGTCGAGTGCGCCGACCTCGAGGTCGCCGCCGCCGACAACCTCAAGCGGGTGCTGCGCCCCGGCGACGCCGGCGGCGACGGGCCCGACTGGCTGGTGACGCCGGGTCTGGAGCGGATCCGAGCCTTCGTCGAGACGAAGACCGTGTGGCACCCGAAGGGCACGTGAGCGACGACGCCGCCGCCGTCCGGGCGTTCGTGCTGCGGCTGGCCCGGGCCGAGGCCACCTCGGTGGTCGACGTGCCGGGCGGCATCGGGGTGCGGCACGCGCTCTACCCGGCCTCGTACGAGCACAACCGCCTGCTGCTGCACGAGCCGCTGCCGTCGTCGCAGGCGCTCGCGGCGGCCGACGACGTGCTCGGCGCGGCCGGGCTCCCCCACCGGCGGGTCGACTGGCTCGGCGACGGGCCGCCCGACGTCGGCGCCGACGGGCTCGAGTGGTCGCGGTCGGTGACGATGCGGCTGGGTGACGGCCCGCCGCTGCCCACCGGCGACGCGCGGGAGGTGCCGTTCGCGACGGTGCGCCCGTCGGTGCGCGAGGGCTGGCTGCGCGACCTGCCGGACCTGTCGCCGGACGCCGCCGACCAGCTGACCGACCGCCGGCTGGTGACGGCCGTCGCGTGCGACCTGTCGTGGCACGCGGTCGTCGAGCAGGGGCGCGTGGTCTCGTCGTGCGACCTGCGGCTGCTGCGGGTCGACGGCACGCTGCTCGGCCAGGTCGAGGACGTCGTCACCGAGCCGGCCGCCCGTGGCCGCGGCCTGGCGCGGGCGGTCGTGGGCCATGCGGTCGAGACGGCGCGCGCCGCCGGGGCGGCGTTCACCTGGCTGGAGGCCGACCGCGACGACTTCCCCCGCGCGCTCTACCGGCGGCTGGGGTTCGAGGAGATCGGCGCGGTCACGACCGCGACCCGCCCGACCTGAACCACGACCGGGCGCCTACCAGCGCAGGCCGGCGGCGGTCAGCCCCGCCTCGACCTCGAGCCGCGCGACGCCGTCGAGCGGCGGCGGGCCAGGCTCGTCGAGCCCGAGCACCAGGCAGGCCTCGGCCAGCAGCCCGTCGTACGCGAGCCGCGCCGCGAGCAGCCGTGCGTAGATCGCGGGGGTGCGGGTGTCGCAGACGCACAGCCGGCCCATCTCGGCGTCGAGCGCGTGCAGCCGCACGACGACCCGCTCGAGCGGCTGGTGCCGGGGCGGCGGCGGGGGCAGGCGACGGGCCCCGAGCGCCCCGGCGAGCGCCACGACGGCGCGCCGCAGGGACTCCCCGCGGCCGGCGTCGTCGCCCATGTCATCAGGATGCGCCGTCCGGGCCTGCCGCACCACCCGCGCGGTCTGCGAGAATCGTCGTCTGTGAGCGACGCACTGCGGCACCGAGCCCGGCCCCTGTCCGTCGACGGGCTGTCGGTGGCACCCGCACCGGCTGCGCGGGTCGTGGTGCTGGCCGGTCCGTCGGGCAGCGGCAAGTCGCACCTCGCCGCCCGGCTGGGGCTGCCGGTGCTGCGGCTCGACGACTTCTACCGCGACGGCGACGACCCGGCCCTGCCCCGCGCCTTCGGCATCGTCGACTGGGACGACCCGGCCTCGTGGGACCGCGACCGCGCGGTCGCCACGATGGTGCGGCTGTGCACGGACGGCGCCGCCGACGTGCCCGAGTACGACATCCCCACCTCGCGCGTCACCGGGCACGGCCGGCTCGAGCTGCAGGGCGCACCGCTGGTCGTCGCCGAGGGCATCTTCGCCGCCGAGGCGGTGCCGGCCCTCAGCGAGGCCGGGGTGCTCGCCGACGCGCTGTGCCTGACCCACCGGCCCGTGGTGACGTTCGCCCGCCGGCTGGCCCGCGACCTGCACGAGCACCGCAAGCCGCCGCTCACCCTCGTGCGCCGCGGGCTGGGCCTGCTGCGCGCCGAGCCGCGCGTCGTCGCCCGGCAGGTCTCGCTCGGCGCCGTCCCCTGCACGCCGCGCGAGGCGCTCGCCCGCATCCGGGCCCTCGCCGCGGTCTGAGCGGGCGGACGCTGCTACCGGCGTCCGCGGCGGCGTCCGCTGCCCGCGCCGTCGCCACCCGAGACGCGCTGCACGAACGCGTAGACCAGCGGCAGCGCCAGGAACGGGCCCGGTGAGTGGTTCGTGACCAGGGCGACGGCCGTGCCACCCAGTGCGACCACCGCCAGCCCCACCAGGACGGCGACCCGCACCAGCAACGGACGGCGGGTGCGCAGCCACCATCGTGCGCGGTCGCGGCGGCCGTGCCCCTCCGGCTGCGGCACCTCGCGCTCGTCACGAGGGTCGGCCAGCACGACGAGCCCGGGCGGCGTGCCGGCGTCGAACGCGCGGACAGCGTCCTCGCCCTGCCGCAGCAGCGACGGCTCCAGCCGAACGTCGTACCCGTCGGCCCGCACCACCCGGCGTCCGCCGTCGGGGTACCGCAGCACCGCCGCCGCCTCCGACAGCACCGCCGCCACGTGCCCGCCGCCCGGCTCCAGCATCGCCAGGTACCCGTCGCCGACCCGCACCAGCGAGGTGTCCAGCGGCGCGTCGACCATGACGTGGTCGCGACCACCGAGCAGCGGGCCCGGGTCCATCCAGAGCCGGCGCACCCTGGCCGACGGGTCGTCGCGCTCCGGACCGTCGGGCGCGCCGACGAGGAGCGAGAGCGACACCTCGGTCGCGAGGGAACGCAGGTCGGCCTGCGTGACGGCGAGCACCTCCTCGGCGAGCTCGTCGACCTCGGTCGTCGTGCCGTCGAGCAGGTGCTGCTCGGCGCTGGCCCAGGCCTGCCACGCCAGCGTCTCGGGACGGCGCATCTCGCGCACGGTGGCGTCGAGGTCGTCGGCCAGCTCGGGGTCCTCGTGGTCGGCGAGGCAGGCCTGCGCCACCAGGTCGGCCAGCCGCTCGACCAGTCCGTCGCGCCCTTCCGGCAGCACGTCACCGGACCACGTCAGGGTGGCGCGCTCGGCGGACACCGGGTCGTACGACCCCTGCACGTGGTACGTGCTGGCCGTCCGGCCGCGCAGGTCGCCCTGCAGGGCGCGCTGCAGCGAACGCAGGAACACCAGGGCCGCGCTGCTGCGGGCGACCAGGCCGGACAGGCTCACCGACGCGGAGGGCCCCGGGAACCACCCGGGCAGCTGCTGCGGGCAGGGCACCGCCTCGGGCACCGGCCGTCGCGGGCCGTCGGGCAGCCGCAGGCGCAGCCCGCCAGGTGGCGGGCCCGACAGCGCCAGCGCGACGTCGCCGCGCGTGAACACCGCGCGTGCGTGCGCCCGCACGTCGTCCGGCGTCACCGCTTGCAGGCCGAGCTCCGTCCACGCCGCGACGCCCGGGCCGGTGGCCCCGAAGCGCCACAGCAGGTGGTCGGCGACCGCCCCCGTGCCGCGCTGCCGGCCCTCGGCGCGCAGGACCGCCGCCTCGTGGTCGAGGTGCTCGAGCCGGGGCTCGGCGAGCCACGCCGCGACGTCGGTGAGCAGCTCGGCCACCTCGTCCGGCTCCCCCATGACGTCGAAGCGGGTGTGCAGCAGCGACACCGACCCGTTCACCGGTCGGCGCACGCTGTCGCGCCCGTGCAGGGCGAGGTGCTCGACGAGGTGGGTGAGGCCGCGGCGCGGCAGCGGCTCGTCGGCCTGCCCGGTGCGGAAGACCAGGCTCGCCCGCAGCGGCCCCTCGGCCGGCACCCAGAAGGTCGGCACGCCGTCGACCTCGTCGCGGCGCAGCGCCGGTCCCCCCGTGACCACGGACGGAGCCTAGGGCCGGCGGGCCGTCCGCGGGCCCGTTCACACCGATCCGCGCCCGACCGCGTCGCCGGAGGCGGGCACGAGCCCGCCACGTCACCCGGTCGGCCGATCGCGTGCTGCTGTGTGACAACCGATGGCTACCCTGTGACTCGTGCGGCCACCCGGCCGGCGACGGCTGACAGGGAGCGTGACGTGCGCGGAGTGCCCAGGCTGCTGTCGGCCGAGGCGTTCCGCGAGCGCGGTCTGGTGCAGCAGACGCGGCTGCTCTTCCTGCTGGGCGGGCTGCTGGCCATCGCCATCACCATGCCCCCGGCGGTGCACGGCAGTGGTGTCGCCGTGGCGGGCGTGCTGCTCGGCGCCGCGGCGGTCGTGACCTGCCAGGTGCTGCGGCACCGGCTCGGTCGTGCCGGCTGGCAGCTCGACGTCGTCGAGGCGCTCGGCACCCTGCTCTTCACGCTGGCCGCGCCGTACCCGCAGGTCGCGTTCGGGTGGGTGTTCCCCGCCGCGTGGCTGCGCGCCCTCTTCGGCACCAACCGGGGCGTCGTCCGGTACGCGCTGCTCGGCGTCGGCGCCCTGACGACGGCCACGCTGACCTGGCACCTGGTGCCCGGCCACGTCGGCCGCACGGCGTTCGGACCGGTGCTCGGCGTGCTGCCGGAGTACCTGCTCATCGTCGCCGTCGCCCGCTACCTCGGGCTCGGCCTGATCGCCCGCGAGCAGTCGCAGCTGCGCGACGCCGCGCTGGTGCGGCTGGGCACCCGGCTGCTCGGCGTCACCGACCGCACGGCAGTGCTCGAGCACGCCTGGCGCACCGCGGCCGAGGTGTGTGCCGCGACCCCCGGGCTGCGCGCCGCGATCGTCGACGCCGACGGCGCTGGGCTCGTGGTCGGCGGGCAGGCCGGTGACGTCGACCTGCCCGAGCGGGTGGCGACGGCGGTGCTGCCCGTCGCGACCGGCTGCGGCGAGCCGGTGCCGCTGCCGGACGTCGCGTGGATGCCGCCGGCGGCGCGCGCGCTGTCGTGGCTGGCGATGGCCGTGCCCGAGCAGGACGAGCGCTGGATGCTGCTCGGCGCGCCGGGGTCGGTCTCCGGTGACGCCGTGGTGGCCGTGCGCTCGATGCTCAACCAGGTCGCGCTCGCCCTGCGCAGCAGCGACCGGCACCGCGACCTCGCGACGCAGGCCCACCAGGACGGCCTCACCGGCCTCACGAACCGCAAGACGTTCGACCAGCTGCTCGGCCAGGCGGTGCGTTCCACCCACTCGCTGAGCCTGCTGTTCCTCGACCTCGACGACTTCAAGCTGGTCAACGACGGCATGGGCCACGCCGCAGGCGACGAGCTGCTGCGTCAGGTGGCCGACCGGCTGCGCGGCGCCGTCCGCAACCACGACGTGTGCGCGCGCCTCGGCGGCGACGAGTTCGCCGTCCTGCTCGTCGAGTCGACCGAAGCCGGCGCCGCGCACAAGGCCGAGCGCCTGGTGCGGTTGCTGTCGAGCCCCGTGCAGCTGCCCGGCGGTCAGGCCCGCGTCGGGGTGAGCGTCGGCGTGGCCCACTGGACCGAGGGCGTCGACGCCGACGCCCTGATGCACCGCGCGGACGCCGCGATGTACGCCGCGAAGGCGCAGGGCAAGAACCGCGTGCAGGTGTTCACGACCGAGCTGCCCAGCAGCGAGCAGCAGGCGGCGTTCGAGCAGTCGGTGGTCGAGGCGGTCGAGACCGACGCCGTGCAGGTGCTCTTCCAGCCGGTGCTGAGCGCCGACGGGCGCTGCAGCGCGGTCGAGAGCGTGCTGCGCTGGCAGCACCCCACCCGCGGTCCGCTCGAGGCGTCGGCGTTCCTGCCCGTCGTCGACCAGGTCGGCCTCGGGCACCGGCTGCTGACGCTCGTGCTGCGCACGGCGGGCGGCCTCGCGCAGGAGCACCTGCGCCGCACCGGACGTCGCGTCGCGGTGCACGTGCCGCTGACCGCGGGCCAGCTGACCGACCCGCGCTGCGTCGACCTCGTGCGCGACGCCGTCGCCGACCACGACCTCGAGCCGCGCCAGCTGGTGCTCGAGGTCACCGAGTCCGCCGTCACCGACCGGCCCACCGTGCTCGAGACGCTGCAGGCGCTGCGTGCCGCCGGCGCCGGCCTGGCCCTCGACGAGTTCGGCGCCGGCTACGCCGCCCTGGCCACCCTGCAGTCGCTGCCCGTCGACCTGCTGAAGGTCGACCGCTCCTTCGTCGACGGCTGCCCCGACAGCGTCACCGACCGCTCGATCGTCGCCGCCATGACCGGCATCGCCCGCCAGCTCGGCCTCGCCACCGTCGCCGAGGGCGTCGAGCGCGTCGAGCAGCTCGCCTTCCTGCACGACGTCGGCGTCGACGCCAGCGAGGGTCCGCTGCACCGCCGCCCCACCCCCGCCGACGACGCCCTCGACTGGCTCGACGACCACGCGGCCGCCGCGCTGCTCGACGGCGTGCGCTGACGCTCAGCGGGAGCCGGCTGCCCCGTGGCTCAGCTCGCGGACCGTCCCGCGCAGGGCGCGCAGGGTGACGCCGCCGTCGGCGAGGCCGAAGCGGACGAGGCTCTGGAACATCTCGTCGTCGTCGGCCGCGGCGCGCACGCCGGCGTCGAGCACCGACGGCCAGCGGTTGAGGCGGTGCATGAGGGCGGCGTCGCGCAGGTGCCGGCCGAGCCGCACCTTCAGGGCACGGCGGTAGGTCGTGCCCGGGTCGCCAGGCATCGTGGCGGCGCGGCCGGCGAGCGCGCCCGAGATGACGGCGTACGAGATGCCTTCGCCGCTGAGTGGGTTCACCAGGCCGAGGGCGTCGCCGACGAGCAGCACCCGACCGTCGCGCACCGCGGCACGGCCCGGCGAGAGCGGCAGATGGGCGGCGCGCAGACCCTCGATCGGGCCGAGGTCGGGCAGCAGGCGGTCCAGACCGACGAGCAGCTCGGCGCGCGACAACGGCGGGCCCTGCAGCAGCTGCCCGTACCCGACGTTCGCCCGGCCGTCACCGATGGGGAACGTCCACGCGTACGCCGGCCAGTGCGCGTCGGTCATCACGATGACCTGGGTGCCCGGCCACTGCGGCGAGGCGGCCGCGTAGCCGCGGATCGCGATCGCCGTCCGGGTGGCCTGCTGGTGCGGGCGGTCGACCAGTCGCCGCACCACCGACTCCGCGCCGTCCGCGCCGATCACGACGCTCGCCCGCAGCGTCCCGTCGAGGGTCACGCCGTCGGCGTCCGCCACGAGCGAGCGCACCCGGTGCTGCCGCAGCTCGGCGCCCAGCCGCACCGCCTCCCCCACCAGCCGGGCGTCGAGCACCTCGCGCGGGATCACGTGCACCGACCGGTGCATGCGGCCGTCGACCACCGAGCCACCGGGCGAGGTGAGCCGGATGCGGTGCAGCACGGGGTATCCGGCCGTCACGGCCCGGACGTCGACCCCGAGCGCCGCGAGCTGGTCGAGGCCCTCGGCGGCGATGCCGTCACCGCACGACTTGTCGCGCGGAAACGCATGGCGGTCGAGCAGCACCACCGACGCGCCGGCCTGCCGGGCCGCGGCCGCAGCGGCCACCCCCGCCGGTCCGGCACCCACGACGGCGACGTCGACCTGCTCCACTACGAGCCGCCGAGCGCGCGGTAGCCCGGCTTCACGACGTCCTCGATGAGCGCCAGCCGCTCGTCGAAGCCGATGAACGCGCTCTTCATGGCGTTGACCGTCACCCAGCGCAGGTCGTCGAGCGTCCAGCCGAGCTCGTCGACCAGCAGCTGCATCTCGCGGCTCATCGACGTGCCGCTCATCAGCCGGTTGTCGGTGTTGACGGTGACGCGGAACCCGAGCCGGCGCAGCAGCCCGATCGGGTGCGCCGCGACCGACGGCGCCGCACCGGTCTGCACGTTCGACGAGGGGCACAGCTCGAGCGGGATGCGCTTGTCACGCACGTAGGCCGCGAGCCGCCCCATGGTCACGTCGCGGACGTCGGCTGCGGCGTCCGCCTCGACGTCGGTGCCGTAGGGGCGCGAGCCGACGCGCAGGTCGTCGACGATGCGGACGCCGTGACCCAGCCGGTCGGCGCCGCACCACTGGATCGCCTCCCAGATGCTCGGCAGCCCGAACGCCTCGCCGGCGTGGATGGTGAAGTGCGCGTTCTCCCGGCGCAGGTACTCGAACGCGTCGAGGTGGCGGGTGGGCGGGAAGCCCGCCTCGGCGCCGGCGATGTCGAACCCGACGGCGCCGGCGTCGCGGTAGCGCACCACGAGCCGCGCGATCTCGAGCCCGTTCGCGGCGTGCCGCATGGCCGTCAGCAGGGTGCCCACGCGGATCGGGTGCCCGGCCTCGGCGGCGAGCCGGGTGCCCTCGTCGAGCCCGTGCTGCACCGCCTCGACGACCTCGTCGAGCGCCAGTCCCCCCGCGAGGTGCTGCTCAGGGGCGTACCGCAGCTCGGCGTAGACCACGCCGTCGGCCGCGAGGTCCTGCGCGCACTCGCTCGCCACGCGGGCCAGCGCGTCGGCCGTCTGCATGACGCCGACGGTGTGGTCGAACGTCTCGAGGTAGCGCACCAGCGAGCCGGAGTCGGCGGCCTCGCGGAACCAGGTGCCCAGCTGCTCGGCGTCGTGCGTCGGCAGGCCCTGGTAGCCGCTCGCCTCCGCGAGCTCGATCACCGTGGCCGGTCGCAACCCGCCGTCCAGGTGGTCGTGCAGCAGCACCTTCGGCGCGCGTCGGACGAGGTCGGAGATCACGGGCTGGCTCACGCCGTCGAACATATCGGGAGGCACCGACGACCCACCTGCTGGCAGGCTCCCCGGGTGACCGACCTGCGACTGCGCCCGCTCCGGCTCGACGACGAGGAGGCCGCGCTCGCCGCTCACGCCGAGCTGGCCGCCGACGACTTCAGCTTCCTGCTCGACCACGACCCGAGCGCGCCGTGGGTCGACCACGTCGCGATGCACGAGCGGCTGCGGCGCGGGATCGACCTGCCCGCCGGTCGGGTGCGCGCGGCGTTCCTGCTGGCGTGCGTCGGCGACGAGGTGGTCGGCCGGGTCTCGATCCGCTTCGCGCTGAACGACTGGCTCGAGCAGTTCGGCGGGCACGTCGGGTACGGCGTCCGGCCCGCGCACCGGCGACGCGGGTACGCCGGCGAGATGCTGCGCCAGTCGCTCGTCGTCGCACGATCCGAGGGCGTCGACCGCGTCCTCGTCGTCTGCGACGACGACAACCTCGCGTCCGCCGCCGTCCTCCTGCGCGGCGGCGGCGTCGAGAGCACCCCCACCGTCGACGCGGAGGGCGGACGGCACCGCCGCTTCTGGATCCCGTGACGCCCGCGGCCTGTGGATAACTTTCTCCGTGTGTTGCCGAACTGTTAGGTTCTGTCATCGCGTCGACTTGACGCACGACAAGAAGCACGTGACTTCGTGACGACCAGCAGGGGCAATCCGTGAGCACCACGATCCGACGCGCACTCCGAGCAGGCGCAGTCGCCACCGCCGCCGTCATCTGCGGCGCCACCACGGCCCAGGCCTACACGTTCGCGAGCGAGGGGGCGCCGCTGTCCGTCAGGGACGAAGGCACGCTGCGTGGGCAGTCGTACGGCCACCTGAGCCGTCGGGGATCGAACGCCCTCGTCCTCGACACGAGGGCCCGTGATCTCGTGAAGAAGGATGGCCGCGCCTACTCGCAGGGCAACGCCTATCGCGGTCAGGACGCAGTACGCATCCAGACAGGGCGTCGAAGCGACGGGGGCACGTTCTTCGCCCCCCTGACGAAGACTCAGGACTACCCGACCGTGCTGACGGGCTGGACGGGGTACACCAAGGTCTGTATCGACCGTGACTGGGCACCCGATCCTTGCTCGGGACAGAAGTCCGGCGGCCTCTGACAAGCCGCCGATGGCTCTCGCAGAACTCGAAGGGGCCGGGCTGGCATTCACGGACCTGGCCGTGCGCCGTGGTCGCTGCCCTGTGCTCCGCGGCCTTCGTGCCGACCTCCACCCAGGGGTCACGGCCCTGGTTGGTGTCAACGGCGCCGGGAAGACGACGCTGTTGACGGCCGCAGCCGGCGGGCTTCGGCCGCGCGGTGGGCAGGTGCTGATCAACGGCCTCGACCCTTACGCCTACCGCAGCCGCACTCGCGCGCTGCGTTCTGTGGCACTCATGCCGCAGGCGGCTCGTTTCCCCGGCGGCATGACCGCCACGGAAGTGGTGGAGTACCTCGCCTGGACCCGCGGGGCCGACGGGCGAACGGCACGCACGCAGGCGCGCGAGGCGCTGGGCCAGGTGGGGCTGGCACCCCGGGCCCGAGACAAGGTGCGTTCGCTGTCCGGTGGCATGGTGCGTCGGCTCGCCCTGGCGCAGGCGGTGGCCACCCGGCCGTCGGTGCTGCTGCTCGACGAGCCGAGCACCGGCCTCGACCCGCGGCAGCGCCGCACGATGGTCGAGCTGCTCTCACGGCTCGATGGGACGGTGCTGCTCAGCAGCCACGTGCTCGAGGACGTCGTCGACCTCGCTGACCGCGTGCTGGTCCTGCACGACGGTGCGTTCGTGTTCGACGGGACCCTGACGGAGCTGGCCGAGCTGGCTCCATCGGACGTCGTGCAGGCGCGACGGCTGGAGGCCGGCTTGCTCCGCCTCGTCGACGGAGAGGAGACGCGATGACCGCGCTCAGCATCTGGATGCGACGGTGCACCGCCGCGAGGGCGTTCCCCGCCCTGGTCGCGTTCGCGCTCGTCGTGGTCTACAGCCGCGGCGGCTGGCAGTACGAGTGGGGCTGGGGGCTGGAGCGTGCCGGCTCTGCCGCAGGGCTGCTCGCTGTCGTCGCCGCCGGGCTCGCCGCGCACGACCGGGCCCGGCTCGCGCACCCGACGCTCACGTCGCTGGCTGCCGCTGCGCCCCGAGGTCAACGGGGCCTGCTCGCGTCGGCCGCGAGCACCTGGATCGTGCACGTGTGCGCCTGGTTGGTCGCCGTCCTCGTGGTCGCCGTCCGGGTCTTGGGACACGCACCCGGCGGTGCACCCGACCCGCTCGAGCTGGTGCAGCCCCCCGTCGCCCTGGCGGCGGGCACCGCGCTCGGCACCATGGTCGGGGCACTGCTGCCGAACCTCGCCGCCGGGCCGGTCGCCACGATCGCCACGTACCTGCTCGCCCTGTTCGGTCTCGGCAACGGCCCCGACCTGTTCCGCCCGGGCGACGCGGTGGGCACCCTGATCGGCTTGCGCCCCGACCCCGTGCTCGTCATCGGTGCGGTCGTCGTGCACATGGCCCTCGCGCTCGCCAGCCTGTCGGTCGCGGTAGCCGGGACATCGGTGGTCACCTGGCCGCGTGCAGTGGCGGTGGTGACGGCCCTGGTCCTGGTCGTCGCGGGCGTCGCACAGGACCGCCAAGGTGATCGTGAGGCGTACGTCGACGCCGGGTGGGGCACGACCTGCACAGGCACCAGCGTGGTGGTCTGCGGGCCGACGGACGGCGGAACCGTGCTCCGACTGACCCAGCGCAGTCTCGCTGACGCGATCGATCGACTGGGACCGAGCGGCATCGCGTGGCAGATGCGGTACCGCTACGAGGACGGAGCCGTCGACCCGACAGGTAGTGGCGTCGTCGAGGTGTCTCCTGAGACCTTCGTGGACGAACGCCTCTCGGCCGACGAGATCGGGCTCGCGCTCGGGCGGCCGAGGATGTGCGCCGGCTTCGGCGACCCCGGCGACGAGGCGCTGCTGAACGACGTCTCACGCGTCATGGACTGGGTCACGCACGTGCTGGACGCGCCGGTGGTCCCGCCAGCACCGGCGGAGGTGAAGGCGGCGTACGCAGCGCTGTCGACCTGTCCCCTCGCGACGGCTGGCGCACAGCCATGAAGGCTCGGCTGGTGGCGCACCGCTGGCCCCTCGCAGCCGCGTCGGCCGCCGCTGTGGCGCTGGCGACCTGGCTCGGGCGGCAGGACGCGATCTCTGTCCCGCTGGTGCAGGACCGGGTGCCGGTGCCGCTGCTGACCACCCTCGTGTCCGCGGTCGTGGTGCTGACCCCGTACGCGGCGTTCCCCGACCTCGAGCCGACGCTGCCGCGGGAGCACGGCCTGCGCGTGGTGCGCGTGCTCGGCGGCACCGCACTCGGCGTCGTCACCCTGCTGCCGACCCTGACCGGCGTCGGCGAGCCGATCGGACCGCTGCTGCGCCTGCTGCTCGTGCTCACGACCATCGGCCTGCTGAGCGTCGCCGCGTTCGGCGACCTCGGCTGGAGCATCCCACTGCTCGCCGGACTGGCGGCCCTGATGTCCGACAACGGCCCGGCACAGCCGGTCACGAGCCGCCTGGTGCAGGCACCGTGGTGGCTGCTGCTGCTCGGGTGGCTCGTGGCCGCCACGGTGCTGGTGCTCCGCGGGCCGCGCGCGCCGACGACCTAGCGGGCGGTGCGGGGTGCTCCTGGGTTGATGCAGCACACGGGCCCCGCACCGCAGCGGCCGTCGCGCTACGCCTCGCGCGCGAGCAGGCCCGGCTCGAGCTCCTCGATGAGCGCCTCGGTCTCCGACTCCAGCGGGACGTCGAGGTCGGCGAGCACCGAGCGCAGCCGGTGCACCGCCGCGGGCAGCAGCGCGGCGCCGCCGCTCGGGTCGGTGAGGTCGCGGGCGTGCGCCGCGCGCAGTACGTCACGCCAGAGCAGCTGCTCGCGCGGCGCCATGCGCAGCCCCGAGGCGGCGGCGGACTGCGCACCCGCCGGGTCGTCGTCGTGCAGCAGCTCGGCCATCCGGTGCGCCAGCGCCACCACCAGCTCGGGCACGGTCCGCTCGAGGCGGGTGCGCACCACCCAGCTGTAGCGACCCTGCGGCGCCCCGGTGAGCAGCGGTCCGCGCACCACCCGCAGGGCACGACGCAGCAGGTCGGCCTCCTTGGCCGGGTCGCGCTCGTCGCGGGCGCGCAGCGCCAGGGTGCGGACGACGTCCCAGTCGGAGGGCACGTCGCTCGACAGCTGCAGCCGCCCGTCGGGCAGCTCGCGCAGCAGGGCACCGCCGCGCTCGTCGTCGCCCAGCCAGTCGCGCACCCGGGCGACCGTCGCGTCGCGCACGTCCGGCGTCACACCGCGCGGCCAGAGCGCTCCGCCGAGCACCGTGGGGTGCACGCCCTCGCGGTGCACCGCGAGGAACGCGACGACCTCGGTGGCGAGCGGGATCCGCGACGGGTCGAGCGCACCGGTCGCGCGTGCCTGCGGCGCACCGAGCAGGTCGATGCGGTTGGGCGCGGCGAGCCACGTCGCGTCGTCGACCATCGCGTCGACCGGGGGCACCGTGAACCGGGTGCCGGTCGGCACGGGCGCCGCCGGCTCGTCGCGGGCGGCGGTGAGCAGGCTCGCGAGCGCCGAGACGGTCGGCTCGTCGAGGCGGTAGCCCGTGACGCGCAGGTCGAGCGGCGCGATGTCGACGGTGCCGGCCTCGTCGACGTGCAGCCGCCAGGTCGCACCCGGCACCTCCGCCGCGACCAGCACGCCCGAGGCCTGGCGGCCGCCCGCGGTGAGCAGCGGGGCCAGGGCCTCGCGGCCCGGGTCGGTGGCCAGCACCAGCAGCCGGCCGCCCTCGCGCCGGGCGCCACCGGACAGCACGCCGTCGCCGGCGTGCCGCTGCTCGACCGCCTCGGCGAGCGCCGCCGTCACGGCCGCCGCGTCGTCGACCGGCTCGAAGCGCTCGGGTGCGAGGGCCAGGACGTCGGCGGGCAGGCCGTGCACGCCGACGGTGAGGTCGCGCCCCCAGGGGCTGGTCGCCAGCGAGACCGCCATGGCCACGCCGACGTCGGCCACCGTGGCCGGGTCGCCGGTGAGCGTCACCGGGCCGGTCGCAGCGTCGAGCACGAGCATGACGTCACGACCGTCGCCGTCGCGGCCGACGCTGACCAGGCTGGGGAACGGGGCCGGTGTCGACGCGGACGCGGCGTCGGCGGGGTCGAGCTCGGTGGCCCAGCAGTAGCCGTCGCCGACGACCTCCCAGCCGTGGGGTGCGCGGTCGCGGGCCGGTGCGAGCAGCAGCTCGACGCGGGCCGACTCGACGCGGACGGCGAACACGCCGGGCAGCGGCAGGTCCTCGGCCGCGCACGCCTCGGCGAGCCGGCGCAGGGTCGCGTCGACCCCGCGGGCCCGGTCGAGGTCGGCGCCGACCCGCAGCGCGGCCTCGGTGGCCAGCGACTGCTCGTCGTCGACGTCGGTGCCGGGCCGGCGCCGCGAGCGCCACAGCGTCGCCAGCAGCCCGGCCGCCAGCAGGCCGCCACCGGTCAGGCCACCGACTAGCGCGTCGTCCGACGCCGCGGTCGACCCGGCGCTCGATCCGCCGGCCGCCCCGTCGGACGTCGCCGGGCTCGAGTCCTCGAGGTGGAACGCCGCGCCCTGGGCGTGCGCCGCCGCCGCGTCGGCCTCGGCGACCTCGCGCAGCGCGCTGCTCGACCGCGCCTCGTGGTGGACGGCGGCCCGGTGCAGCCCGGTGGCGTCGTCCGGCATGATCAGCTGCCAGCCGGGCTGGATGAGCCGGCTCAGCTCGAGGCGGCGGCCGTCGGGCTGCTCGCGACCCTCGTTCAGCTGGTAGATCTCCTTGTAGCGGCGGCCGTCGCCGAGGTGCCGCTCGGCGATGTCCCAGAGGTTGTCGTGGTACCGGCCGTCCGGCTTCTGCACCGTGTAGACCTTGTGCCCCGCCAGCACCGCGTGCTCGGGGTCGGCGGCGACCGACGCGACGTCCGCGGTGCTCGCTGCGGCGGCCCGCGCCTCGTCGGTCAGCAGCACCCCCGCCCCGCCGCCGGGCAGCACGCTCGGGCTGACCGGCGTCGCCCGCGCCGGGCCGGCGTCGCCGTCGACCGCATC